>DASTEU010000138.1:0-6401 GCA_035709325.1 Candidatus Limnocylindrales bacterium
GCTCGCCGCCGAGATGATCGCGCCGCTCATCGTCGCCAATTCGTCGTTCAGCGCCGAGCTCACCGAGCAGGAACGGGCCAAGGAGGCTGCGCGCGTCGAGCCGGTCACCGTCCAGATCGCCCAGAACGAGACGATCGTGCGGCGGGGCGACAAGGTCACGGCCGCCCAGCTCGAGGCGATCGACCAGTTCGGACTCCGCAATGCCCGCCCCGACGTCGCCCGGCTCGGCGGCTGGCTGTTCCTTGCGATCCTCATCGTCGGCCTGATCCTCGCCTGGATCTGGCGCTTCCGCCGCGAGCTGTGGCACCGCAACAACGCACTCCTCCTGACCGGCCTCGTGATCGTCGGGACCGTGCTCCTCATGAAGGCGACGGCCGGCCGGCTCGGGCTGCCGTACGTCGTGCCGACGGCCGCCGCCGGCATGCTCATCGCGATCCTCCTCGATGCGGGCCTGGCGACGCTCGTCATGGTCGTCATCGCCCTGCTCGGCGGGGCGATGAACGGCAACTCGCTCGAGCTCATGGCCTACTCCCTCGTCGGCGGGCTGGCCGGGATCATCACGATCCGCCGGGGCGACCGCCTCCAGGTCTTCCTCCAGGCCGGTCTCGCGGTCGCCTGCGCAAACGTCCTCGTCGTCTCGACCTTCGCTCTGCTCGGGCTCCACGACGCCCGCGGCCTCCTCGAACTGATCGGCGCCTCGCTCGCCTCGGCCGCGGGCTCCGCGGTCGCGGCGGTCGGCTCCTTCGCCGTGCTCGGGAGCGTGTTCGGGATCCTGACGGTCTTCCAGCTCCTCGAGCTCGCGAACCCCTCCCAGCCGCTCCTCCGCCGGCTCCTCGTCGAGACCCCGGGCACGTACCACCACTCGCTGATGGTCGGCAACCTCGCCGAGCGTGCGGCGGAGGCGATCGGCGCCGATCCGCTCCTGACCCGCGTGGCGGCCTATTACCACGACGTCGGCAAGCTGGCGAACCCGCTCGCCTTCATCGAGAACCAGGCGGGCGGCGAGAACATCCACGACCAGCTCGAGCCCGAGGTGTCGGCCCAGGTCCTCAAACAGCACGTCGCCGACGGCATCGACATCGCCTACCGCCACAAGCTGCCGAAGTCGCTCATCGCGTTCATCCCGCAGCACCACGGGACCGCGATCATGAGCTACTTCTTCGCCCGCGCCCGGGGCAAGGCGGCGCTGCCGTTCGGCGGTCCCGACACGCCAGATGGCGGTCGGGCCGCCGACGCCGTCGACGCCCGGACCTTCCGCCATGCCGGCCCCAAACCCCAGTCGCGCGAGGCCGCCCTGATCATGCTGGCCGACGGGGTCGAGGCGTCGGTGCGCTCGCTCGAGTCGCGGGACGAGCCGGCGATCCGGGCGATGGTCACCCGGATCATCGACGAGCGGCTCCACGACGGCCAGTTCGACGAGTGCGACCTGACGCTCCGCGACATCGAGCGGATCAAGGACGCGTTCGTCGGCCAGCTGCTCGGGATGTACCACCAGCGGATCGCCTATCCCCAGAACAAGGTCGTCGAGCTGGAATCCCGGCGGACGGGGACCGGCAGCGGCGGGTGAGCGAGCGCTTCCGGTCGATCTACCTCCGGCCGTGTCGCATCGACCTCACGATCCGTGCCGGCGTCACCGTTCCGCTGCCGTCGACGGCGCTGGCCCGGGCCGCGTCAACCGCACTCGAGGCGGCGGGAGCACCATCGCCGGCCTCGCTCGGGATCATCCTGTCCGACGACGCCGAGCTGACGACGCTGAACGAGCGGCACATGGATGAGTCGGGCCCGACCGACGTGCTGTCGTTTCCGCTCCTGCAGCCGTCGGCCTTCCCCGCCTCGGATGGCGGGTCGGTGCCGGCGGCGCCCGGTCCGCCCGGCCGCCGGCCCCACCTCGGCGACATCGTCGTCTCGGTCGAACGGGCCGCTGCCCAGGCGGCGCGCGGCCACGGCGGCCAGACCGGTGACGTGGCCTGGTCGGCCGCCGACGAGCTGCGTCTCCTCGTCACCCACGGCGCGCTCCACGTCTGCGGCTGGGATCACGTCTCGCCCGAGGAGGAGGCGGCGATGCGCGCCCTCGAGCGGCGGCTCCTGGCCGGATAGCCGGGCGGGCGCGCCGCACTCGGTCACCCGATCCGGGGTCGCCCGATGGCGGGTCGCGCCCGATCGCGGGTCGCGCCCGATCCCCGGTCGCGCGCCCGATGGCGGGTTGCGCCGATGGCGGGTCGCGCCCGGACCCGGTCTCGCCCGGACCCCGGCCGTCCGATATCGCACGCCGCCGGAAATCACCTGCCTCCCGGCGGCCGATCTCGGAGTCCGAGATCGGCGGATCGCTGGGGGGGCGCGTGGGCCTCAGAGATCCAACTTGCCGTCGGGCCGGCTGATGGCCACGAACGCGGCGTAGACGGAGTCGGCGCCGCGCCGGTCGGCCTTCGATGTGAAGATCCGGATCTCCTCCTCGACCGTCTCGATCAGCACCTCGACAATCGCGGCCTGGAGCCTCCCCGCAGAGGTGAGGTCGACCTCGACGCGCCGCCCGTCCCATGACGATCTCGGACGCATGATGAGGCCCTCGTGCTCGAGCCGATCGAGAATGCTCGACAGCGTCGAGCGGTGGAACCCGAGCGCGTGCCGGATCACCGCCGCCGCCACTCCCGGATTCGACCGCAGGTGGGCGAGGACGAGCGCCTCCGACGCGTCGAGCCCGTGGTCGCGCATCACTGCGTTGAGCCGGCGGGTCATCGCGTGATAGGCACCGTGAACCGACGGGCAGACCGACGGATCGGTTCGGGGATTGCGCCGCCGTTCGGCCGGCCAGATGTCGGGGAACTCGTCGTCTTCCATCGCCGAAGCGTGGCAGGCGTCGCTTGCGCCGCGCTCACTCGCCCCTTCGCTGGCGATTTCGGAGTCCGAGATCGGCGGGCGGACCGGGGGTGCTTTCCAGCGGCGTGCGAAATCGTACGGCGGGCAGGCGGGCAGGCGGGCAGGCGGCCGGCAGGGCGGCCAGGGCGGGCCAGGCAGGGCGGCCAGGGCGGGCCAGGGAAGGCAGGGAGGGGCCCGGGCGTACGCGGGAGTCCGAGAGGTTCGCCGGCCCCGGTCGCAGATCGACCGGTCCCCGCAATGCCCCGCGTCGATCCGTGACCGCCTTCGCCAGCGGCCGCTGCTACCATCCCCGGCGGGCCCTCCCAAGATGGGATCGGGCCCTGTCGGCGTGCGATTCGGTCGGCGGCACCTGGCGGGCTCGAGCAGGCCGCCGGGGCGGCGACGGCCCGTGGACGCGCCGGGCACAGGAGGTTCCGTGAAGATCGTCGTCGGCCTGGGCAATCCGGGCGACCAGTACCGCGCGACCCGCCACAACATCGGCTGGATGGTCCTCGACCGGATCGCCGACCGGGCGGGCTGGGCCGGCAAGGGCCGGACCCGCGACGCGTCCTCCGTCGCGATGGGCCGCTACCGCGGCCTCGACCTCACGATCGTGAAGCCACTGACGTTCATGAACGACTCGGGGCTGGCGGTCCGCAAGGTCCTCGCTCGCGAGCACGCCCCGCTCGGCGACCTGCTCATCGTCGCCGACGACTTCGCCCTTCCCTTCGGCAAGCTCCGCTTCCGGGAGGGCGGTGGGCCCGGCGGCCACAACGGCCTGCGCTCCGTGATCGAGGAGATGGGGACCGAGAAGATCGCCCGCCTGCGGGTCGGGATCGGGGCGCCGGGCCGGGGCTTCATCGACCACGTCCTCTCGAAGTTCGAGGAGGACGAGCGGCGGCGCCTCGACGAGCTCCTCGACGCGGCCGCCGACGGCGTCGAGGAGTGGGCCCGCCACGGCGTCAACAAGGCCGCGAACCGCTTCAACATGTTCGAGCTGCGGCCGGCCGAGAGCGAGCTGCTCGCGCCGCCGGGCGCGGTCGACGGACCGCCCGACGCCAGCGGGATCCGCCGGACTCGAACCGGCTGGCGCAAGGTGAAGCCGCTCGAGGAAGCCGAGTGACGCGGCCGGCGAAGGTCTCGTGACGACGCCGACGATGCGCGGCAGGCGCGGCCGCGACCGGCGAATCGCCGAGGCCTACGCGGCGGCCGAGCGCGCGAAGGCGACCGGAGCGAAGGCGGCCCGGGGAGCGGCCGCGGGAAGCGGACGCGGCGCGGGCCGGCGCTTACCCGACCTCAGCAACCTCACCCCGCTCCTCGCCGCGACCGGCTCCTTCGCCACGCTACCGGAACGGCTCGCCGGAGAGCGCCGCCACGTGGGGCTGACCGGCGTGCCCCACGGCGCGAAGTCGTACCTCGCCGCGACCCTCGCCGCACTCGACGGCGGCGAGCGCCTGTGCTGGATCGCCCGTGACGCGGAGATCGGCGACCGCGTCGCCGAGGAGCTCCAGGCGTGGCTCGGCGACCCGGAGGCCGTGGTTGTACTCGAGCCGCGGACCGCCCTCGCCTACGAGCGCAGCGAACTCGTCGCCGACGAGACGGCCGCGCGCGTCGCCGCCCTCTCCTCGTGGATGAGCGGCCGCGCGCGCGTCCTCGTCGCCAGCGTCCAGGCCCTCGTCCAGCACACGATCGACCCAGCGGATCTGCCGGCGTCACCGCGCGTGCTGACGACCGGCGGGCGGCTCCGCCAGGACGAGCTACTCCGCGACCTGCTCGACCTGGGTTATGCGCCGGTCGCCGAGGTCGCCGGTCGCGGCGAGTTCGCCCGCCGCGGGGGGATCGTCGACGTCTTCCCGCCCTCGGCCAGCCTGCCGGTCCGGATCGAGTTCTTCGGCGACGAGGTCGATTCGCTCCGCGCCTTCGACCCGACCGACCAGCGGGCCGTCGACCCGCTCGAGCGGACCACGCTCCTGCCCGCGTCGGAGTTCCTGCGCCGGCCCGGCGGGCTCGCCGATGCCCTCGGCCGGAAGGCCGCGAAGCTGCCCGAGCGCCTCGCCGCGGATCTCGAGCGGTTCGAGGCGGGGGACACGTCGCGGGCCCTGAGCGTCGGGGACGCGGCCGAGGTGTGGGCGCCGATTCTCGCGCCAGCCTCGGGGCTCGACCACGTACCACCGGACACGCTCCTCCTCCTCGATGAGCCCGGCGACATCGCCGAGGCCGCCGAGTTCCTCTGGCGCCAGGCCGACGAGCGGCGGGCCGAGATGGTCGAGGCCGGCGAGCTGCCGAAGGACTGGCCCTCGACGTACCTCGGCCCGCGGCCGTGGAAGTCCCGGCTCGTTGCCGGCCGGACGCTCGAGTTGACGTGGGAGTCGGAGGCGCCCGAAAGCGCCGCCCTCGCGTCCCGCGGGCTCAGCTCGGGCGACCTGTTCGGCTGGAGGGAGCCGCGGCTGCCGGCCGGCCGCGGCGCCGCGATCGCCGATGCCGTCGAGCGCTGGCAGGCCGACGGGGCACGGATCGTCCTCGCCAGCGACCAGGCGCCCCGCCTCGCCGAGCTCCTCGAGGAGGCCGGGCACCCCGCCGCGGTCGTGCACGCGCCGGAGGCGCCCCCGCCCGGTGCCGTCGTCCTCGTGGAGCGGAGCCTGAACGGCGGCTTCGAAGGCGGCCCCGACGGCCTTGCCTTCGTCACCGACCGGGAGCTCTTCGGAACGGTCCGCGTCCGGCGTCCGAAGGCGCTCCGGCGGGTCGTCCCGCGCGACATCCTCGAGCGCCTGACGCCGGGCGACCTCGTCGTCCACATCGACCACGGCGTCGCCCGCTACGAGCAGATGCTCCGCCGCGGCAACCGTTCCGAGGGCGAGGACCGCGACTACCTCGAGTTGAGCTTCCAGGGCGGCGACAAGATCTTCGTCCCGGTCGAGCAGATCAACCGCATCTCGCGCTACTCGGGCGCCGACCGGCCGCAGCTCAGCAGGCTCGGCGGGACCGAGTGGCTGCGGACGAAGCAGCGGGTCCGCAAGGCCGTCACCGACCTCGCCGACGAGCTGCTCGAGCTCTACGCCTCGCGCCAGCGGGCCCAGGGCCACCCGTTCACGCCCGACACGCCGTGGCAGTCCGAGATGGAGGCGAGCTTCCCCTACGAGGAGACGCCCGACCAGGCCCGGGCCGCCGTCGAGGTCAAGGCCGACATGGAGGTCGGGCGGCCGATGGACCGGCTCGTCGTCGGCGACGTCGGCTACGGCAAGACCGAGGTCGCGCTGCGGGCGGCGTTCAAGGCGATCCAGGACGGCAAGCAGGTCGCGGTCCTCGTCCCGACGACGGTGCTCGCGGCGCAGCACCATCAGACGTTCGGCCAGCGCTTCGCCGCGTTTCCGATCCAGGTCCGCCTGCTGTCGCGGTTCGTCGGGCCGGCCGAGCAGAAGCGGACGCTCGCCGGGCTCGCCGACGGGTCGGTCGATCTCGTGATCGGGACCCACCGCCTGCTCAGCAGGGACGTGACGTTCCGCGACCTCGGCCTCGTCGTCGTCGACGAGGAGCAGCGCTTCGGC
>DASTEU010000139.1:0-2107 GCA_035709325.1 Candidatus Limnocylindrales bacterium
CGACGATCGACGAGGTTGAGATGGCCACAGGCACCGACGGCAAGATCGAACTGCTCCGGCGCGTGCCGCTGCTCGCCGGCCTCGGCAAGCGCGAGCTCGAGGAGGTCGGCCGGCTGGCCGACGAGGTCGACGTGGCGGCCGGCAAGGCGTTGATGCACGAGGGGGAATCGGGTAAGGAGTTCTTCGTCATCGTGGACGGATCGGTCCGAATCGATCGCGAGGGGAGCCGGATCCGGACGCTCGGTCCGGGCGACTTCTTCGGCGAGATCGCACTGGTCGACGGCGGCCCGCGCACGGCCACGGCCACGACCGAGACGGCCTCCCGGCTTCTCGTCCTCGCCCACCGCGAGTTCCACTCATTGCTCGACCGGCACCCGTCAATCCAGGCCGCGGTCCTCAACGCCCTCGCCCAGCGCGTCCGGAACCTCGACCCCGAGAACTGCTGAGCCGCCGCCCGGGTCCTGCAGGATCTCAGCCGGCCGATCGGGCCAGCCGTTCGGCCGCCACGGCCGCTGCCGCCGCCGCGCTCGTCGGCCCGCTGATCGCGGCGTGGAAGTCGGCTGCGGTGAGGCCGAATGCGGTCGTCCGCTCGATCGCGGTGACCGTGGCGGTCCGCGGGATGGCATGGACGAGCGCGATCTCGCCGATGCCGTCCCCGGGGCCGCAACGGTTGATGAGGCGGTCGCCGACGGTCACGTCCGCGGCGCCGCTCGCGATGATCAGGTAGCTGTCGCCCGGGTCGCCCTCGCGCATCAGGACGTCACCCGGCTCGTAGGCGGCGGGGACGAGCGCATCGGCCACCCGTTCGAGGGCGCTCATCGGCATGCGGGCGAAGAGCGGAACTCCGCGCAGGAGCGACAGCTCGAGATCGGGCAGCACGGCCTCGTCGTCGGCTCGGCGGACCCGCGGCCACGTCGCCACGGCGAGGATCGGCAGGATCGAGCCCGCGACGGCCAGCGCACCGCGACCACCGAGGCCGCCGATCAGGATCGGCACGACCAGGCCTCCGGCCGAGACCCCGACCCCGACGATGGCCTCGAACAGGCCGAAGACCGAGGCGCGAGCCCGGGTGGGGACCGCTCGCTGGAGGAGCGTGAAGCCGGCAACGTCGAGGACCCCGTTGGCGACGCCCGACACGAACAGGGCGGCGAAGCCGACGATCGGGATCGGGATCGCCCCGATGACCGCCAGCGGCAGGCCCCAGAGCGACAACGCAACCGCGAACACCGGGCCGAGCCTTCGTCGACCGGCGAGCCCGACGGCGCCGATCGCGCCGGCGAACCCGCCGAGGCCGTAGGCGGCGGCGAGCAGCCCGACCCCGGCCTCGCCGAGGCCGAGGAGCTCGATCGACGCGACGACGATGAGCGCCGACGTCAGGCCGCGGACGAAGACCTGGCCGCCGAAGCCGGCGATGATCGTCGCCGCCGCCGGCGCCCGACGAAGGGCGGCCGGTGCCTCGTCGAGGCTCGCCCGGAACGCCGGCCAGGCGCTCGAGCCATCCGCCGCCCGCGACCGTGCCTCCTCCGCAGCGCGCTCGGCGAGCTCGTCGGCGGTCGCCCGCAGGCCGAGCAGCGCCACGAACGCGGCTACGAACAGGACGGAGCCGACGAGGGCGGCGCCCGGCGGCCCGGCCGCGGCGACTGCCGCTCCGCCGAGCAGCGGCCCGACGAACGCGCCGATGCCTTCGCCGGTGCTCATCGCGATGTTGGCGGCGACCAGCTCCCCGGGCTGGGTCGCGAACGAGGGCATCGCCGCGATCTGGATCGGCCGGACGAGTGTGCCGGCCGTGGCCGAGACGCCGGCAAGGACGAGAATCACCGCGAGCGGTCCTCCGCCCATGAGGACGGCCGTCGCTCCCAGCCCGGCAAGCCCGCGGACGAGATGAACCGCGAAGAGCAGCGGGCCCGGCGGCAACCGGGCGGCCGGAATCCCGACGAGCGGGCCGGCAAGGATCGCCGGCGCCGTGCGGATCACGCCGACCAGCCCCACGGCCAACGGGCCGCCGGCCTCGAACGCGACGAGGAGCAGTGCGACGAGCAGGGCGCCGTCCGCCGCGAACCCGAGCGTCCAGGCCAGCTCGATCCGGCGCAGGCCGCGATTGGCCAGC
>DASTEU010000140.1:0-6949 GCA_035709325.1 Candidatus Limnocylindrales bacterium
TGGCGGGCGCTGCTCGAGGGTGACGGCCCGATCCTCGCCGACGGCGCGATGGGCACGATGCTCTTCGCGGCCGGGCTCCAGTTCGGCGACCCGCCCGAGGTCTGGAACCTGAGCCAGCCCGAGGTCGTCCGGCGGATCCACCGCGGCTACCTCGAGGCCGGGTCGCGGATCGTCATGACGAACACGTTCGGCGGCAACCGGCTCCGCCTCGCCCTGCACGGCCTCGAGGATCGCGTCGACGAGCTGAACCGAACGGCGGCGATCATCCTGCGGGCGGAGGTCGAGGCCGCGGTCCTCGAGCGCGGTGAGCCGGCCCGTGCCCTCGTCGCCGGCGACATCGGGCCGACCGGCGAGATCATGGCGCCGCTGGGCACGCTCGACGCCGATGAAGCCGTCGACGTCTTCGCCGAACAGGCGGCCGCACTCGTCGCCGGCGGCGTCGACCTCATCTGGATCGAGACGATGTCGCACCTCTCCGAGATCGAGGCGGCGATCGCCGGCGTCCGCCGCGTCTCGCCGGGCGTGCCGATCGTGGCCACGATGACGTTCGATACCCGCGGCCACACGATGATGGGCGTCTCGCCGGAGCAGGCCGTCGCGGCGCTCGCCGCCGCCGGGGCCGACGCGATCGGCGGCAACTGCGGCAACGGACCCGACGAACTCCTGCCGGTCATCGAGCGGATGCGGGCGGCGGCGCCGGGCGTCACCCTCGTCGCCAAGTCGAACGCCGGGATGCCCGAGCTCGTCGACATGCGGGCCGTCTATCGGGCCGATCCACCGACGATGGCCGACGCGGCCCGCGACTTCCGGGCCGCCGGGTCCCGAATCATCGGCGCCTGCTGCGGCAGCACCCCCGACCACCTCCGCGCGATGGCCGAGGCCCTGGCCGGCGAGGCGACGCCGGCCTGACTCCGCTCAGCCGCCGGTCGAACTCATGACGTCGATCGCCGGACGGCGTCCGCCGATCGTGGCGGCCTCCACCAGTTCGCGGTAGACGGCCTCGTACTCGTCGGTCATCCGGGCCGGGGAGAAGCGCTCGAGGGCACGCCGGCGGATCTCCGTTCGGTCGAGCTCACGGATCCTGCTGACCGCGAGCTCCGCCTCGGTCAGGTCGTCGACGAGGAAGCCATCGACGCCGTGCTCGATCGTCTCGGTCAGCGCGCCGGCCCGGCGGGCGATCACGGGCGTCCCGGTCGCGAGGGACTCGATCGCGACGAGCCCGAACGGCTCCGGCCAGGCCCCGAGCATGATCGTGGCGAAGGCGCCGGCGTAGAGCGGGTCGCGCTCGAGCGGACCGACCTCGCCGAGGAACTCGACGACGCCCTCGTCGATCGCGGGCTGGACGACCTCGGCGAAGTGCTCCTGCTCGTGGAGGTCGTACACCTTGGCGGCCATCTTCAGCGGCATGCCGACGTGGCGGGCGAGCGCGACCACGTCCTTGATCCCCTTCTCCGGCGTGATCCGACCGACGAAGGCAAGGTACTCGCCCGGATTCGGACCGAACGGCATCTGCTCGAGCGGCAGGCCGTGATGGATCGTGCCGACCCAGTTGGCATGTTCCCCCCAGCGGCGCTGGCTCTCGCTGATCGCGACGAGGGGGATGTCGTGGAACTCGTCGAGGAGCTCGGGGATGCCCGAGACGTCGAGACGACCGTGGAGCGTCGTGACGACGGGGGTCGGGCAGTGGCGGGCGAACAGGAAGCCGAGCGTCTCGACGTGCGAATGGATGACGTCGAAGTCGGCGTGGCGGGCCCAGACCTTGGCCAGGGTGACGTTGATGAACGACGAGACGTCGTCGCGGTACTCGCGCGACCAGAGGCTCTGCGTGGGCGAGGCGACGAGCTTTCCGGAGAACTGCGAGTCGCCGGGCGCGAACAACGTGACGTCGTGACCGCGGGCGACGAGCTCCTCGCCGAGCGCCGCGACGACCCGCTCGGTGCCGGCATAGGTGGGCGGCGGAACGGGCAGCATCGGCGTGGAAACGAGGGCGATCCTCAGGCGGTCGCCGGGCCGGGATTGTGGCGCGGGCGGCGCCGGGGTCGTCTGCATGTTTGGTTCTTACCACACGGCAGCGTATTCCCACCGTGGTCGGTCGGGCGGCCGACGTTGCAGTCTCGTGCGCGCGCGAGGGCGAGCATGGCGGAGAGGGTGGGATTCGAACCCACGGACCTTTCGGTCAACGGTTTTCAAGACCGCCGCAATCGACCGCTCTGCCACCTCTCCGGCGGGCATCGTAGCGGAGAGCACCATGGACCCGCCTCTCGTCACGTATCGCTGTGGCGAGTGATATGCGGTGGCTTGCGGCGTTGTTCGCGACGGTTCGTGCGGAAAGGGACGCTGCGAGCCAGCCGCAGGGCCCGAAATGTGCGTCTACCACTCGCCTGGTCGCTGAACGGCAAGGGGCCCAATCCTGAGGCGATCAGGCCAGATCTGCACCATCCAGACGTTCTCGTCGTGGTAGAGGCCCTCGTCGCGCTCACGATCGATGCGGACGGGCGACGTGGCCTTCGGGGACCGCCAGGCGGCCGAACGCAGCCGCGTTTCGGCCGACCCGTCCGCGGCCGGTGTCACGGCTCCTAGCGGGCGCGTTCGATCATCACCGTGCCGGCGATGAGGTCGTGCCAGCCGCGTCGACGGGCGTCGATGAAGATCCAGATGTAGCCGAGATAGAACGGAATCCCCGAGATCCAGAGCCCGATGAGCCGGAGAACGGCCTGGCCGCCCGAGATCTTGCCGCCGTCGCTGTCGCGGACCACGTAGAGCCCGAAAAGCTTCATGCCGGGTGTCTGTCCGCTGCGGGCCCAGAAGAACGGGAAGTACGCGAGCGAGACGACGATCCCCAGCAGGACGAACAGCCCGAACGCGATCGCGGCCCCGGCCGCCACCGGGCTGAACCGGCCGTCCTCGAAGTCCGACGGCCGCACGTTGTCGAAGCCAGAGATGCCGGCGCCGGCGAAGAGCGCCGTGCCGAAGACGAGGAAGATCGCGATGAAGACCGCCCCGACGATCAGGCCGTCAACGATGTAGGCGATCAGGCGCGGGCCGTGGCTCGCGAACTTGACGCCGGGCGCCGGGCCCGTGTCCTCCTTCGGGGCGTCCCAGGGCACGGCCGGCGGTGGCGTCCCGGCGGGCGGCCAGGCGGCCGGGGGCGGCGACGCGGCCGGCGGCCAGGCGGCCGGCGGCGGCGCGGGAGGTGGTGGCGGCGCGGCGCCGTACCCCTCGGTCGAGGCACCGTGGTCCGGCGTCAGCGGGAATGGCGGCGGCATGGAGGCCGGCGGTGGATCGGGCATCGGCGGGGGGCTCGCCGGGGGCGGGCCCTCCGGCGACGGCGGCGTCTCGGGCGGCTCGTGCGCCCCTGGATCCCGCGGGTCGGTCATCGGACGCCTCCTCCTGTGGTCCCCTCGGTTCAGGCAGGTGCGTCGATCGTATCGCGACCGACGTAGGAGCGGAGGACGTCGGGCACGCGGACGCTGCCGTCGGGCTCCTGGTAGGTCTCGAGGATCGCCGCGACGGTCCGGGCCAGGGCGAGCCCCGAGCCGTTGAGCGTGTGCACCAGCTCCGGTTTCGCGCCGGGCTCCGGCCGATGGCGGATCGCCATCCGCCGCGCCTGGTAGTCGCGGAAGTTCGAGCAGGAGCTGACCTCGAGCCAACGCTCCACGCCCGGCGACCAGACCTCGAGGTCGTACTTCTTGGCCTGGACGAAGCCCATCTCGCGGGTCGCCATGAGCAGGACCCGGTAGGCGAGGCCGAGCCGCTGGAGGAGGATCTCGGCCCGCTCGGTCATCCACTCGAGCGCCGCCTCGGAGTCGGCCGGCCGCTCGAACAGAACCATCTCGACCTTGTCGAACTGGTGGACCCGGAGGATTCCGCGCGTGTCCTTGCCCGCTGCACCGGCCTCGCGGCGGAAACACGGCGAGTACGCGGCATAACGGATCGGGAGCTCGGCCGCCTCGAGGATCTCGTCGCGGTGGAGGTTCGTCACCGGGACCTCGGCGGTCGGGACCAGGTAGAGCTCGTCGCGCGTCACGACGTACATCTGGTCTTCCTTGTCGGGGATCTGGCCGGTGCCGGTTGCAGATGCCGTGTTGACGACCGCCGGCGGCCAGACCTCGGTCATGCCGTTCTCGCGGGTGTGGACGTCGAGGAACCAGTTGATGAGCCCGCGCTGGAGGGCCGACCCGGCGCCCTTGTAGACCGGGAAGCCGGAGCCGGTGATCTTCGCGCCGCGGGCGTTGTCGATGATGTCGAGCCGCTCGCCGAGCTCCCAGTGCGGCCTGCGCGTCCACGTCGCGCCGCCCGCCGGGGCGTCGGCGCCGACCTCGCCGCCGAGCGGCTGCTCGACCGGCAGCAGCTCGCCCCAGGTCCGGACCGTCACGTTCGCCTCCTCGCCGCCGATCGGGACGTCGCGGTCGGCCGGGTTCGGGATCCGCAGCAGCAGGTCGTCGAGTTGCGATTCGATCGTTTCGAGGCGCGCGGTGCGGTCGGCGATCCGGGCGCCGAGGTCGCGGGCCGCCTTGCGCAGGACCTGCGTGTCGCCTCCGCTCTTGAGCGCCCTGGCGACCGCCGCGCTCTGCTCCTTCAGCTTGGCGCGAAGGCCGTCGGCGTCCGCCTGGACCCGTCGGCGCTCCGCGT
Source organism: Candidatus Limnocylindrales bacterium (assembly GCA_035709325.1). Lineage (GTDB taxonomy): Bacteria > Chloroflexota > Limnocylindria > Limnocylindrales > CSP1-4 > CF-46. The sequence goes on from DASTEU010000140.1 coordinate 4,633, forward strand.
CGAGGGAGAGTGCCTGATCGACGAGGCGGGGATCCTCGCCCTTGTCGGTCGCGCCCTTGCGGATCGCCTCCGTGTCCTCGCGCAGCCGCTGCAGTCCGACGCTCACGCCGCTCCTCCCGTGCTGATTTCACCCGCCGCCTCGCGCAGCCGACCGATGACGAAGTCCGACTCCAGGCTCGCCAGCAGCCAGCCCGCCCGCGGGCCGTTCGGCCTCCCGAGGAACGCAAGATAGAGCGCCATGAACGCCGCCTTTGCCTCCACGCCGAGCTCCCCGGCCGTGCTGAAGATGGCGTTCTGCCAGGCCTCGCCGGCCGCGGGTCGCCGTCCGTCGGCGGCGTCGGCCAGCGCGGCGAGATACCTTCGCTGGACGGCGTCAAGCGAGGCGGCCTCGGGAGGCAGCCCGTCCCGCCGGACGACGAGCCGGGAGCGTTCCGGCGCGTATGTCTCGAGCCACCGCTCCGCCGAGCGGACCCGCTCCTCGAGGATCGCCGTCTCGCGCTCCGTGAGCGACGTACCCTTCTCGTCCTGGACCCGGGCCCGGACGTCGACGTTCGGGATCTGGACCAGCAGGGCCAGGTGGGCGAAGGCCGGTCGGAAGGCGGCGGCCTCGGCGGCGACGTCGGCGGCCGGGTCGAGCAGCGAGTAGGCGAACGTGCCCTCGTAGCCGGGGGCGATCTCGCCTCGGACCTCGCGACCGGCGGTCGCCGCGGCGAACCGGTCGAACTCGTCGAAGAGGCGAGGGATGGCGTCGGTCCCGTCGGGGTCGAAGTCGACGGCGTGGTTCGGTTTCGGGCGAACGAAGAAGAAGCGAAGCTGCTCGGGCGGGATGACGTCGACGATTTCGTGGGCGGCGGCGCCGCGGCCCTTCGAGGTCGACATCTTGCGCCCGGCTATGTTGATGAACTCGTAGGGGACGTTGAGCGGCGGCTCGCGTTCGAAGACCTCGCGGGCGATCGCGTCGGAGCGGTCGCGCGAGCCGCCCGCGGTCGAGAGGTCCTTGCCGCACGGCTCGATCGTCACCCCGAACAGCGACCACTGGGCCGCCCACTCGAGGTTCCAGGGCAGCTTCGCCCGGCCGCCGAACGGGGAGGTCCAGCCGGAGTGACCGCAGCCGCGGGCCCACGCGACGAGCCGCTCGCGGCACTCGTAGAAGACCCGCTCGCCGTCCCAGGCGGTGACGATCGTCGTGCCGATCTTGCCGCAGTTCTCACAGATGACGCTGAGCGGGTGCCACGTCTCGGGATGCTGCACGTTCGCGACGCGGCGGTAGATCTCGCGGACGAGCGCCGCCCTGTCCAGCGCGGTCCGGATGTACGGGTCGAGATCGCCGGCCGGGTACAGGTCGCTCATCCAGTAGTAGCGCTCGGGCAGGATGCCGAGCCCGGCGAACGTGTCGATGAAGAGGCCGGCGAAGTGGCGGGCGTACGAGGCGTGGCAGTCGCCGGCCGGGTCGGGCACCTGGAAGAGCGGCCGGCCCATCTCGCGCTCGACGGCGTCGGGGGTCAGCAGCGCCTGGGCGTCCATCGGATCGTAGTCGTCGACGCCGTAGAGGTACGTCGTCTCGATCCCGGCCCGGCGCAGCGCGCGGGCGATGACATCGAGGATCACGGGACCGCGGAGGCTGCCGACGTGGACCGTCCCCGACGGTGTCTTGCTGTCGTTGACGACCTGTGGCCCGTCGACACTCCTCGCGAGTTCGTCGGCCCAGTCCATTGTCACTCGCCTCCGGGTCGGCACCGAGCCGTCCCGGCACCGGCGATGTCCCTAGCTGATGCTGACGATCTTGTACGTGAAGTCGCCGGCGGGCACCTTGACGACGACCTTCTCGCCCTTCTTCTTGCCGAGCAGGGCGCGTCCGACGGGGCTCTCGTTGCTGATCCGGCCCTCGGTCGGCTTGGCCTCCGTGGAGCCGACGATCGTGAAGGACTCCTTGCCGTCGTCGCTCTCGACGGCGACCGTCGAACCGATCTGGACATGGTCGGTCGAATGGTTCTCGTCGATGATCGTCGCGTTCTTGATCAGCGCCTGGAGCGTCTGGATCCGGCCCTCGACGAACGCCTGCTCGTTCTTGGCGTCCTCGTACTCGGCGTTCTCGGACAGGTCGCCGTGCTCCTTGGCGTCGTGGATGCGCTGGGCGACCTCGGGCCGCTTGACGGTGGTCATCTCCTCGAGCTCGGCGCGGAGCTTCTCGAGGCCATCCTTCGACAGGTAGGTGGGCTTGTTGTTGTTCACGGGTGTGCCACCGATGCGTTCTGACCGGTCGACAGCCGACGGTCTCAGGGTCGGGATAAAGGAAAGAACTCCAGGTTCCGCGCAT
>DASTEU010000141.1:0-3709 GCA_035709325.1 Candidatus Limnocylindrales bacterium
GACCTTCGCGGACGCCTGGTTCCACGGCGTCGTCGCCGGTGACGGCGTCGTCCTGGCGGTCGGCGAGCGCGGCGACGCCCTCCAGGGAGAGCCGAGCTCCTGGACGAGCGTCGACGGTCGCCGCTGGGAGTTCGCCGGGGCGGTCGATCCGGAGCGCGGCGTCGCCCCCTACCAGGTCGCCGTCCTCGGCAAGCGGGCGGTCGTCTTCGGCCTCGGCCGGGCGTGGACCGGTACGATCCTGGATCGCTGACGCAATCGCCGATACTTCGGTCGTCGACCACTCAGTTCGGAGGCTCCGTGGCGAACTCGAACGTGCGAATCGGCGCCCTCTGCTGGAACCAGTACACCGACTGGCCGTCGCTGCTCGAGGCCGGCCGGCGGGCCGACCGGCTCGGCTACGACACGCTCTGGACCTGGGACCATCTCTATCCGATCGTCGGTGACTCGCGCGGTCCGATCCTCGAGGGCTGGATGACGCTCGCCGGCTGGGCGATGGCGACCGAGCGCATTCGGATCGGCCTCAATGTCGGTGCCAACACGTTCCGCAACCCGGCCCTCGTCGCGAAGATGGCGACGACGCTCGACCACATCAGCAACGGCCGGGCGATCCTCGGCATCGGGGCCGCCTGGTTCGAAAAGGAGCACCGCGCCTTCGGCCTGGAGTTCGGCGACGGGCCGCCCGAGCGGCTGCGCTGGCTCGGCGAGGCCCTCCCGGTCATGCGGGGCATGCTCGACGGCACCGAGCCGAGCGCGGCCGGCCGGCACTACGCGATGGAGCGGACGCGGAACCTCCCGCCGCCGATCCAGCCGCACCTGCCGATCTGCGTCGGCGGCGGTGGCGAGCGGGTGACGCTCCGTCTCGTCGCGAAGTACGCCGATATGAACAACGTCGGGGGCGGCGTGGCGAGCGTTCGGCGCAAGGAGGCGATCCTGCTCGAGCACTGCGAGAAGGTCGGGCGCGATCCGGCCGAGATCGAGCGGACGACCGGGATCGGGACGATCTTCATCCGCGACGATGCCGCAGAAGCGGAGCGGGCGTTTCGAGCGGCCTTTGCCCGCAACGGCAAGGCCCGGCTCTGGACCGACCAGCCGGTCGGCACGCCGGAGGACGTCGCCGGGACGCTCGCTCCGCTCGTCGAGCTGGGCTACCGCCACCTGATCGCGGGGCTGCCGTCCGACTACGACGAGGAATCGATGACGCGCTTCGCGACGGAGGTCAGGCCGCTCCTCGAGCGGGGCTGATCCGGGTCTGACGAGCTGGTTCAGGCGACGCCGGGGCCGGTCCAGTCGATCGGGCCGGCGGCGTCGGTGCCGGCCGCCGCGGGGTCGAGGCCCTTGAGGCGCGCCCGATGGCGAGCCGCCTTCGCCCGGTTGCCGCATGTCGCCATGTCGCACCAGCGCCGACGCCCTGAGCGCGACTCGTCGTAGAACAGCCAGCGGCAGCTGTGGTTGTCGCAGATCCGGACGCGGTGGGCGTTTCCGGCCTGGATCTCCGCCACGAGCGGGTCGGCCAGCCTCGCCAGGGCGTCGTCGAGCGGATGGCCGACGTGGACGTGTCCGACCGACACGCCGTCCGGCGCGGGAACCAGCTCGATCCGCTCGCGCCCGGCGAGGGTGCGGTTGACCTCCTCGAGGGCCGTCGGGTCGGCGGGTCGCTCTTCGGCGACGGCGTGGGCGACCTCGCGGAGCGCCTCGCGGACGACACGGACGCGGGCGAGGGACTCGTCGGGATTCCGCGCGTCGGGGGTGCCGTCGACCTCGTCGGTCGAATGGCTGATGCCCCGGTCGGACAGCCAGCGAGTTGCGTCGTCGAACGTGGCGAAGTGGTCGACGAGCGCGCCGGACTCGAGCTCGATCGTGTTGAGGAACTCGAACGTGTCGTCGATCGAGACCGGGTGCTCGTGATCCGGTGCCGTGCGGTGGCTTGCCGTGACGGTGGTCATGTAACCACTCTAAACGCATTGACAGGTTACGCGCAAGGGGGTACAGTGCAGTAGTAACCGAATTGACCGTTCTGAACGGTTACGAGCCCCACGGAGGCCCGCCATGGAAGCGTTCCTTGCCATCGTCGTCGGCGTCCTCGCACTCGTCGCGCTCGACGTCGCCTCGCTCCAGTGGGGTGCGGACTCGCGACCGAACCTCGCCGACGACCACCGCCGCTGAGCCAACATCCGGAGGAGAACGCATGCAGTCGCACTGGTCGCTCATCGCCCTCGACATCGCCGCCGAGCGCTCACGCGAGGCGGATCGCCACCGCCTGGCGGCAATCGCTCGCGGCTACGGCGCGTCGAACCCGTCGCGCTCCCGCCAGCTGGCCGCCCGCGCCGTCGCCGCGGTCAGCCGCTCGTTCGCCTGGCTCGCCCGCCGGCTCGATGAATGCGTCGCGGACGATCTTGCGGACGCCCTCCACACCGAACGGCTCGCCGCCTCGCGGTCCTGAACCCTACGGTCGGCCGTCTCCGGCCGACCGCGGATCTCGCCCGCTTCCCTGCCGGCCCAGCCAGAGCCGAGGCAGCTGGTAGCCGATTCACGCGCCGATGAGCAGGATGATCGGGTTTCCGAGGACCGGCAGCGCGAACGAGCTCAGGAACATGAGCGCGGGGACGCCGAGGATCCAGGCGACCCGGATCGCGAGGAACTCTCTGGTGCTCTCGTGCATGGTGCTCTCCCTCGCCGAGTGTAGGCGAAGCGTCTGCCGTCGAGGCGCGAGACTCGCAGCTAATCGCCAGATAAGCGGCGCCTGATACGGTCCGGTCGAGACGCCCCGCCGACGTCGGAAGTGCCCCCAACGTCGCGGGGCGTCGACATGTCCGGGTGCCCTCGCGCCGCCGACCGACGTCTCCGCCGCGACCGATCTGCCCGCCGGCGGAGGACGGATGGACCGATCGTCTGCCCCGTGGCGCGTGCTCGAGGAGCGCCCACCCGTGGCCGAAGCCCCGCCGGCGGCGGCCGCGATCCTCCCGGGTGGAGTCTCACTGCAGCTGCTCGGTGGACTGGCGGTCGCGCTGGTCCTTGCCGTGGCCGCGTTCGCGATCGCGGCCGGCGGGGCGCCCGGCGGGATCGCGCTCGACGGCGGCACGGCATGGTCGGCGTCGCCGGCAAGCGGGTCCGGCGTCCCGCGGAGCGACGCGACGAACGGCGGCAGCCCGGCACCGGGCAGCGAGATCGTCGTCGACGTCCAGGGTGCGGTCCTCCGGCCGGGCGTCCTGCGGCTGCCGCCCGGCGCGAGGATCGGGGACGCGATCGAGGCGGCGGGCGGCTACGGCCCGCGGGTCGACGCCGACCGGGCCGCCCTCGAGCTGAACCTGGCCCAGGTCCTCGCCGACGGCGAGCGCGTCTTCGTGCCGTCACGAGACGATCCATCGCCGCAAGCGCCTCCTCCCGGGCCGGCAGGCGGCGGATCGGCCGGTGGCGGCCTGATCGACGTGAACTCGGCGTCGGAGAGCGAGCTCGACGTACTGCCCGGTATCGGCCCGAAGACCGCCCAGAAGATCATCGCGGCCCGCGAGGAGCAGCCGTTCGCGAGCGTCGACGACCTCCTCGCGCGGAAGGTCGTCGGCCAGAGCGTCTTCGAGCAGATTCGAGCGCTCGTGACGGTCCGCTGATGCCGTCGAGCGGCTGGCTCGCCACCGGGGCCGTGCTCGCCGCACTCCTCGCGGCGCAGGCACAGGCACCCCTCGTCGCGCTTGCGGCCGGCGCGGTCGCCGCC
>DASTEU010000142.1:0-2531 GCA_035709325.1 Candidatus Limnocylindrales bacterium
GAGATGCGCGCCGAGCTCAAGCGGCTGCTCGGCGAGATCGGCTCGACGACGATCTACGTGACCCACGATCAGGTCGAGGCGCTGAGCATGGGTGACCGAATCGCGGTCATGCGCAGCGGCAAGCTCGTCCAGGTCGGCGACCCGCTAACGATCTACGACGCCCCCGTCGACCGCTTCGTCGGAGCCTTCATCGGCAACCCGCCGATGAACTTCCTGCCGGCCCGCATCGAGGACCGTGACGGCGGGCTCGTCGCCGCGCTCGACGGTGCCGGCCAGATCCCGCTCGGTCCCCGGACCGAGGCGCTCGCCGGCCGGGACGGACAGGAGCTGCTGCTCGGCATCCGCGCCGAGAACATCGAGATCGACGTCGAGCCGCGGCCGGGCAGCCCCCGGGGTCGCGTCCTCGTCGTCGAACCCCTCGGCTCGCACAACCTCGTGACGCTGCGGGTCGGCGACGAGCAGCTCAAGGCGACGACGCGGCCCGATGCGACGCTCACCCGGGACCAGGAGGTCGGGGTTGTCATCGACCCGACCCGGATCCGCTGGCTCGACGCGGAGCGCGGGCTGGCGATCGACGCGGCCGAGGCCGGACCGGGTGCGGGACTGGGCGCGCCGCGGCCGGAGGAGCACGAGGACGCCGCGCCGCAGGCGTCCTGAGTCGTCGTGGACCCGGAGACCGATCCGTCGGGCGCGGGCACCAAGGCGCTCGACGTCGGCAACGGCAGCCTTGCCGCGTCGTTCGGCCGGGCGACCGGCGCGCTGCTCTCGGTCCTCGCGCCCCATCCACGCCACGGCACGATTGAGCTCTCGGGCGCGCCGCCGTTCGACGAGCGGCATCGCGGCGACCCGGCCGAGACGCGCCGGCACCGGGCCCGCCTGACCGAGGATCGGTTCGGATGTCTCCGTCTCGAACGCACAGACGGTGATCCGTTCTGGGCTGCCGAGACCGACCTCACAGATCCGCCGCGGCCGGTCTGGCACGGTTTCATCGGCGAGTTGCGGGTCCGGGCAAGCGCGGCCGCCGACGCGGCGGGGATCGTCATGGGTTGGGAGGCCGGAGCCGAATCCGGCCCCCTGCCGCCGCTGCGGCTGCGTTTCGAAGGTCGACTCGATCGACCGGCGCTCGCCGAGATCACCGAGACCGACCCGCCCGCTCCGTCCGGCGCGACGACCGTCCTGCAGGCGAACGGGTCGAGACTCCTGGTCGCGAGCCCGGAACTGGAAGCGAGTTTCACGATCGACGCCGGGTCGGGGACGTGGTCCGTCGTCGGTTCCGGGGCCGTGTTGGATGTGCCAGCGCGTCGCTCCCGCGGGGGCGGGACGAGCGCCACCGTTCGCTGCACGAGCGAGTTGGCGATTGCGCCGCCGGCGGTCGCCGACCCGGCGGCCGCCCCGGAGCCGCCGATCGGCGACGCGATGCGACCGATCGTCTGGCGGGCGCTCGCCTACGTCCGCGGCTGCACCGCGCTCGCGACCTCCCCGGACGAACGCGTCATCCTCGCCGACCACCGGATCCTGCCGCTGTCCTGGAGCCGCGACGCGTACTTCCAGGCGCTTCTCCTGCTCGCCCGTGACGGCCCCGGCGACCGGCGCCGCGTCGCGGACCACCTGCGCTGGCTCTGGCGCCGCTGCGATCGGCCGGACGGCCGCTGGGTCCGCAGCCACCACCCCGACGGGCGTCGGAAGGACCTTGCCTTTCAGGCCGACCAGCAGCTCTATCCGATGCTCGAGCTCGCGGACTTCTGGCGGCGATGCGGCACGCTTCCGGACGGCGTCGCGTGGTCGCGAGAGGTGGCGCGTGCCTGGTCGGCGGCCCTCGGCGAGGTCGATCCGACGAGCGGACTCCTCGCCTGCGCGGAGAATGCCGCCGACGACCTCGCGCCGGAGCCGTTCCTCGCCTCGTCCCAGGTCGTCCTGTGGTACGCCGCCCGTCGGATGGCGGAGATGGCACGGGCCGGTGCGCTGGCGCTTAAAGAGGGCGATCTCCGCGCGGTCGCGGAGCGGACCCATGCGGCGTTCGGGCGGTCCCTCATCGGCTCGGGCCGCTGGGCGTACGCCGGCAACGGGGCAGGCCGCCAGGTCGAGTATCACGACGCGAACGACCTGCCGACCGCGCTCGCCCCGCTATGGGGCTTCTGCCCGGCCGACGATCCTGCCTGGCGAGCGACGATGGACTGGGCATTCTCCCCGGCGAACCCGGGCTACGTCGCGGGCGACCAAGGCGGGCTGGGGTCGAGGCATACCCCGGGCGCCTGGACGCTGGGGGACGTCCAGCAGTGGATCGTGGCCCGCACGGCCGGCGGCGAGGAGGCCGGGCGGATGGCGCTCGAGCGGCTTCGCGCCGCGGCATTCGACGACGGGATGCTGCCGGAGGCCTACTCGGCCGGCGCGCCCGACATCCGGATTCGCCACTGGTTCGCCTGGCCGGGCGCCGCGATCGGGGCGTTCCTCGTGCTCGACGCCCGGGGCGAGCTGGAATCGGTCCTTCGCGTCTGACCGAATCGAGACGCCGCGCCGCGGGTCGCATGGCA
>DASTEU010000143.1:0-3877 GCA_035709325.1 Candidatus Limnocylindrales bacterium
AGCGAGCTCCTGCGGGGCATCGCCGCGCTCGAGGCGTGGGGCCTCGTCGTGCGCCTCGGCGACCACGTCGACGACCGCCACGGCTACATGGCCGGCCGCGACGAGGACCGGGCGGCAGACCTCAACGCGATGTGGCGCGATGCCGACGTCCGGGCGATCGCCTGCCTCCAGGGCGGCTACGGCAGCCCGCGGATCGTGCCCTTGCTCGATCGCGAGGCGATCGCGGCCAACCCGAAGCTCCTCCTCGGCTACTCGGACATCACGGCGCTCCATCTCGCGGTCGCCGCCTTTGGCGACACGATCACGCTCTACTCGAACGGGGCGGCAGGCGTCGGCGCGCCCGAGACGAGCGACTTCTCGAAGGCGGCCCTCCATCGGGCGCTGTTCTCGAACGAGCCCTACGGTCGGATCGGCCCGAACCCCGACGACCCGTGGGTCCGGACGATCCGCGGCGGACGGGCCACCGGCCGGCTGGTGGGCGGCTGCTTCGGGCTCGTCGAAGGCACGATCGGCACGGACTGGGAGATCCAGACCCGCGATCGGATCCTCTTCCTCGAGACGACCGAGGACCACGACACCTACGAGATCGACGACGGCCTGACCCACCTGCGGAACGCCGGCAAGCTCGACGGCGTGGCCGGCATCGTGCTCGGCGACATGCCCGGCCACCACAGCGGCAACACCCAGGAGCTCTCGATCGAGGACGTCTTCGAGGAGCTCCTCGAGCCGCTCGGCGTGCCGGTGATCTCGGGGCTGCCGATCGGTCACGGCAAGCACCATGCGACGGTGCCGGTCGGGGCCCTCGCGACGCTCGACGCCGACGCTGGGACACTCATCGTCGACGAGGTGATCACCGCCGACCCGTGACGCGCAGAGCGGGCCGAGGTTGCACCGGCCCGCGCGACCGTGCCATTGTGCCCACCGTCACCCGGGCACGGAGCGGGGGTCGCCCGCAGCGGTGGCGGAGGAGGAGTCGAATGCACGAGTACGGGCCCGCTCGGTTCGGGCGCATCGTGGCAGTGCTGGGCCTCGTGGCCGCGCTGCTGTTCCCGGCGCTCGGCGTCGCGGCGGCCGAGGGCGACGAGGACCCCCTCGTCCTGCGCGCCGGCACCGATCAGGACCTCCAGGTCCTCAACCCCTGGAACTCCGTCGTCGTCGCCGACTTCGAGGTGTTCACCCTGAACTACGACCTGCTCGTCGGCTTCGGCCAGGATCTCGAGCCGGTTCCCGGCTTCGCCGAGTCCTGGGAGCCGTCCGACGACAACTCGACGTGGACGTTCAAGATCCGGCCGGGGATGCTCTGGTCCGACGGCGAGCCGGCCACCTCGGCCGACGTCGTCTATACGTTCCAGCTCATCCTCGACGCGCTCGAGACCGACACCGGCTACCTCGGCCAGGGGTACCTCGACGGCTACCTCACGAACGCCGGCGTCACGTCGGTCACCGCGCCAGACGAGGAGACCGTCGTCATCGAGACCGAGTTCCCGAACACGCTCCTGCTCCAGGCCTACGTCCCGATCCTGCCGGAGCATGTCTGGTCCGAGTACACGCTCGAGGAGATCGGCAACTTCGAGGGCACCGAGCCGTTCCTGAACGAACCGCCGGTCGTCGGCACCGGGCCCTACCAGGCCGTGGAGTTCGAGCCCGGCAACTTCATCCGCTTTGCCCGAAACGAGAACTACTGGGGCGAGCGGGGCGCGGCCGACGAGGTGATCATCCAGCACTTCTCGAGCGCCGACACGATGGTCCAGGCGCTCAAGACCGGTGAGGTCGACTACGTCCGGGGCGTCCTCGCCGACCAGTTCACCGACCTGCTCGACGAGCCCGACATCGTCGCCGTCGAGGGCATCGCCAACGGCTACACGGAGCTCTCGATCAACACCGGCGGCAACAACGAGGGGTACGGCGGCCGGACCGCGGCCCTCTCCGACGTCGCCTTCCGCGACGCGCTCGGCTACGCGATCGACACGGAGGCGCTCGTCGACGCGACGCTCGGCGGCTACGGCACGCCGGGCTCGACGATCATCCCGCCGTTCCACACCCGCTGGCACGTTCCGCCCGAGAACCCCCGCACGTTCGACATCGAGGAGGCGAAACGCCGCCTCGACGCGGCGGGCTACGCCCTCAACGACCAGGGCCAGCGACTCGACAAGGAAGGCCAGCCGCTCAACCTGCGACTGACCTGGCCGGACTCGGAGTCGGAGAACGCCACGAACGCCGAGTTCCTGCGCGAGTGGTTCGGTGAGCTCGGGATCACGATCGAGGCGGCGGTCACCGAAGAGGGCAAGCTGATCGACGACGTCACCGGACCGCCGAACGGCCCGGCCGACTACGACCTCTACATGTGGGGCTGGGTCGGCGACCCGGATCCGACGTCGCTGCTCGACTTCTTCCGGACCGAGCAGATCGGCGGCTCGAGCGACAGCTACTACTCGAACCCGCGGTACGACGAGCTCTTCGAGCTCCAGCGGGCCGAACCCGATCCCGAGCAGCGGCTCGAGTACCTGACCGAGATGCAGGAGCTCGTCTACGCCGAGGCGCCGTACCACATCCTCTACTACGACGCCGAGCTCCACGCGTACCGAACCGACCGGTTCGGGGGTTGGACCAACCAGCCCAGCGAGGGCGGCACGCCGCTCTTCGGCTACGGCCCGTTCGGCTACGGGAAGCTGACGAGCCTGGCCGAACCCAGCCCGGAGCCGACCGGCGCGGCCCCGAGCGGCGGCGCGAGCGCCGCCCCGACGCCGGCCGCCAGCGGCGATGGCGCACCCGCCTCGGGTGAATCGTCGCAGCTGCCGCTCATCGCCGGCATCCTCGCGCTCGTGGCGATCATCGCGGTCGGCCTGGTTCTGGTCCGCCGCCGGGCGGCGACCCCCGAGGAGGAATGATCGAGCCGGGCCGGGATCCCGCCCCGCCCAGGACTGCCTGGGAGCGTCGCGGCGCGGCGCTCCCGGGCTGATCGACCCGTGGCTGCCCGCCGATGAGCGGGCAGTACCTCGCGCGCCGCCTCGCCACCGCCGGGTTCACGATCGGGCTCATCGTCGTCATCAACTTCGCGCTGTTCCGGGCGATGCCCGGATCGCCGGAGCGGGTGATCCTGCGGGGGACTCCGAACGTCACCCAGGCCCAGCTCCAGGCGGTCCGTGAGCGCTGGGGCCTCGACAAGCCGGTCTTCCCCGACCAGCTCGTGGCGTATGTCGGCTCGACCCTGACCGGCGACCTCGGCTACTCGTTCGTCGCTCGCGGCCAGACCGTCACCGACGTCCTGGCCCAGCGGATCTGGCCGACGGTCATCCTGTTCGGCCTCGGCGAGCTCGTGGCGATCGTGCTCGGGCTGGCGCTCGGCGCCTATTCGGGCTGGCGCCGGGGCGGTCCGATCGATTACGTCGGCAACGGCGTCTCGCTCGTCCTCTACTCGACGCCCTACTTCCTGCTCGGGATGGCGCTGCTCCTGGTCTTCGCCACGTCGCTGCGTCTGTTCCCGACGTTCGGGATGATGACGGCCGGCGCGAGCTACGACGGGATCGTCGATCGCCTGCTCGACTTCTGGGGTCACCTGGCGCTGCCGCTCGCGACCGTGTCCCTCGGCCTCGTCGGCCAGTACGCGATCGTGATGCGCTCCTCGATCATCGAGACGCTCTCGGAGGACTACGTGACGACGGCCCGGGCGATGGGCCTCCGCGAGGGGCGGGTCCTGCGCCACCACGCGCTGCCGAATGCGCTGCTGCCGACCGTGACCCTGATCGCGATCAACCTCGGCTACGTCGTCGCCGGTGCGATCACCGTCGAGGTCGTCTTCAACTGGCCGGGCCTCGGGACGCTGGCGGTGGAGGCCCTGACCGCCCGCGACTACCCGGTCCTCCAGGGGATCTTCCTG
>DASTEU010000144.1:0-6568 GCA_035709325.1 Candidatus Limnocylindrales bacterium
GTCCTCTTCGTCGACGACGATCGCGTCGGGCGCGAATCCGAGCATGCCGACGACCTCGGCGTGGTTCGGCGTGCCGAGGAGGACGATCGTGTAGCCCTCCTCGACGAGCTTCGCGAGCTCCTTGTGCTCCTGGATCACCCAGGTACAGGTACCGTCGATCACCTCGAGGCCGCGCTGGTTCGCCCGCGCCATCACGTCGGGCCGGACGCCGTGGGCCCGGATGACGACCGCCGCGCCGTGGTCGACGTCGTCGAGCGTGTCGACGGTCTCGATCCCGAGCCGTTCGAGGTCCGCGATCACGCCCTCGTTGTGGACGACCTGGCCGAGCGTGTGGGTCGCCTTGCCGGCGGCCGACGCCTCCTTGGCCTTGTCGATCGCCTCGCGCACGCCGTAGCAGAAGCCGGTGCGCCTGGCGATCGTGATCGATTCGATGGTTCCCATGACGGGTCAAGTATCGCATGGGGTCCGGTTCCGACCCGGCGACGCGGCCGGCAACGCGGCCGGCGGGGCTCTGGCGCACGCGGCCGCGGCCCCGGCCACGGCACGCCGCGAGCGACGCTAAGCGTACGGCCCGCGCTGGCGCTCGGGGAGGAGCTCGGCGATCCGGCGCATGATGATGTCCGTCGCGGCGGGTTTCGCCGCCTTGCGGTCGAGCTCGGCCGGCAGCTCGTCCGCGAGCCGGAACGGGCGGCCGACCCGCATCGTGATCCGCCCGCCCGGCTTCGGGAGCTTCCGACCCCGCGGCCAGACACGGTCGGAATCCGACACCCCGATCGGGACGATCGTGGCGCCAGTCCGCAGCGCGAGCATCGCCAGACCGTCCTTCGGCTTCTGGAGCGTCCCGTCCGCGCTCCGGGTCCCCTCCGGGAAGACCATCAGCACGTGTCCGTCGTCGAGCACCCGGCGGGCCATCCGGAACGCCTCGGCGTCGGCCGCCGCCCGGTCGACCGGCACGACGCCGCCGTGGCGGGCCATCCAGCCGACGATCGGCCAGTCGAACATCTCGCGCTTGCCGAGCCAGTGGATCCGCCGCCCGAGGGCCGGCGTGAGCCACGCCCCGACGATCACCGGGTCCGCGTTCGAGACGTGGTTCGAGGCGAGGATGACCGGGCCCTCGCGCGGGATCTCGCCGATCGCTCCCTCGATCCGGACGCGGGTCACGCAGCGCGAGATCAGTCGGGCCCCGAGTGCCACGACGTTGATGAGCGGTGTGAGGTGGCCGGCGAGCAACTCCGCCTCGTCGATCACCGGCTTGGCCGAGGGCCGGGCCGGGCGATTCGCCCCGCTCGTCACCGGCGGCCGGCTCCGGCGACCGCGGCCCGTTCCTCCGCCGCGCGGATCGTCGCCACGACGGCAGCGACGGTGTCCTCGAAGCGGTTGCCGTCGGTGACGATGTGGACGGCGTCGTCGGCCGGCCGAAGCGGCGCCACCGGCCGGTTCCGATCGAGATCGTCCCGCCGCCGCAGCTGGGCCAGGATGTACCGCGCTTCCTGGCTGCCGGGCTCGAACCCGCGCTCCTCGGCTCGCCGGCGAGCCCGCTCCTCGACCGACGCGTCGAGGAAGATCTTCAGGTCGGCGTCTGGCAGCACGACCGTCCCGATGTCGCGACCGGCCATGACGATCCCGCCGGGCTGCGCGGCGAGCGCCCGCTGCCGCTCCAGGAGCGCGGCTCGCAGCTCCGGTACGCGGGAGACCGCCGAGACGGCCTCGTCGACCGCCGGCGTGTGAACCTCCTCGGTGACGTCCTCGCCGTCCACGGTCACGTGGGCGAGGCGGCCGTCCCCGTCCGGAGCGAGCTCGATCTCGGATACGAGCGCGACGAGCGCATCCGGATCGCCGGCGGCCGGGACGCGACGTCGGAGCGCGAGCCAGGTTGCCGCTCGGTACAGCAGGCCGGTGTCGCAGAAGCGATAGCCGAGCTCGAGCGCGGCGGCCGAACCGACGCTGCTCTTGCCCGACGAAGCCGGGCCGTCGATGGCGACGACGAGCTGAGCGCGGGCTGGGTCGGTCACCCGGGGAGCATAGCCGCGCGTCCGCGCGGGCGATCAGTCGGGTCGCGCTCGTCGACGGCCGGGGGCCGCACCCGCCGTCGAGGGCCTCGGGCCGCGGCCGGCCGCCGCCGGGCGGGCATCCCGTGAGCGGCCCCCGCCCGAGGCCAGGCCGCGGACCTCGGGCGCCTTGAGCGATCGCGTCCGGCCGCTCGCGAGGCCGTCGATCCGGACCGGCCCGATCCGGATCCGGACCAGGCGCTCGATCGGCGCGCCGACCGCCGCGAACATCCGCCGGAGCTGGCGCTTCCACCCCTGGCGCAGCACGGCCCGGTACCAGACGAGCGGTGGCGGCCGCGGGTCGAGCAGCCCGCGGAGCCGGTCGACCTCCTCCTCGGCCATCGGGCGGAAGTGAAAGAGGTCGGCGTGGCCCTCGTCGAGGTCGATCCCCGCCTCGAGGGCCCGCCGCTGCTCGGCGTCGAGCTCGTACGCCAGCCCGATCGCGTACTCCCGCTCGACGCCGTAGCGCGGATGGAGCACCCGCTCCGACCAGGCGCCGTCGTTCGTCAGGATCAGCAGTCCCTCGGACTCCTGGTCCAGCCGCCCGACCGGGTAGAGCCGGGCGCCGTCAGGCACGAGCGCGGTCGGCAACAGGTCGAGGACCGTGGTCGCGGCATGACGGTCGGCGGTCGTCGAGGTCACGCCGGCCGGCTTGTGGAGGAGCAGGTAGGTCGTCCGGGCGGCCGACCCGATCGGCATGCCGTCGACCTCGATGAGCGCGCGGCCTGGATCGACCTGCTGGCCGATCGTCGCCCGTCGCCCGTCGACCGTGACCCGCCCCGCGGCGATGAGCGCCTCGCTGGCCCTTCGGCTCGCGACGCCGGCGGAGGCGAGCACCTTCTGGAGGCGCTCGGGAGGCATCAGCCGCCGGCCCCGTCGAGCGAAGACGGCCCATCGACGGCGTCGTCCCCGGCGGCCGCCTCGTCGAGCCCCAGCTGGACGCCTTCCCCACCCTCCTCGGCCAGGCGCGCCGCGACGTCGCCGTCGAGCGGCGGCAGCTCGTCGAGCGAGGTGAGCCCGAATCGCTCGAGGAACTCGAACCCGGTGCCGTAGAGGAACGGCCGGCCGGGTGCGTCCGAGCGACCAAGCTCGACGACGAGGCGGCGATGGACGAGCGAGCGAATCGTGTAATCCGAGTCGACGCCGCGGATCCGTTCGACGGCCGCCTTCGTCATCGGCTGGCGGTACGCCACGATCGCGAGCGTCTCGAGCGACGCGGGCGACAGGCGAATCGCATCGGTGCCGATGTAGCGGGCGATGAGGGCACCGGCCTCGGGCGAGGTGGCCAGCTCGACGCGTTCTCCGTCGGCGAGGAGCCGGATCCCCCGGCCGGCCAGCGAGACCTCGAGGTCGCCGAGGCGAGCGTCGACCGTCGCCCGGTCCACGCCGGCGAGCGCGGCGATCTCGCGACGCGTCAGCGGCCGCTCGGCGACGAACAGGAGCGCCTCGAGCTGGGCCTCGGTGAGCTCGGCGGGCGGCGTGTCGAGATCGAGTGTCGGATCGAGCCCCGCGGCCTCGACGCCCTGGCGGTCCTCGCCGACTGACTCCCCGGGGTGTGGGCCCGTCACGAGTACGACTCCAGCCGTTCGTCGAGCGGCTCGCCGCTGGCGTCGCCGGCCCCTGGTGCGGCTCCGGCGCCTCGCTCCTCGGGCGTCGTCGCCCGCGCGACGATCGGGCCCCACGGCTCGTCCTGCGTCACGATGATCTCGCGCATCTTCATGAGCTCGAGCATCGCGAGGAACGTCACCGCGACGACGACCCGATCCCGGACGCCCCGCAGCAACTCCTGGAGCACGACCGGACCGGCGCCGGCTCCCCGGATCGCCGCCCGGATGATCTCGGCCCGCTCGGCGAGCGTGATCGTCCGCGGGACGACCTCCGGCGGGATGTCCGGCGGCGGAACGACCCGGGCGAGCCCGTCGAGCGCACCGACCAGGAGCGCCGTCTCGAGCGGCCGGGCGTCGCTCGGCCGGGCACCGGCGAGGGCGGCCGCGGACGCGACGGCCGGCTCGCGCCGGAACAGCCCGACCCGTCCGCGGGCCTCCTCCTGGAGTCGGGCGCCGGCGTCGCGGTAGGCCCGATAGAGGAGCAGGCGGGCGCGCAGCTCGGCCTCGGGATCCGGCTCGTCCTCGGGCAGAACGCCGGGCGCCAGCTCCGGCTGGCGCGGCAGCATCGCCCGGCTCTTGATCAGGATGAGCTGGCTGGCGATCGCGATGAACGAGCTGACATTTCCGAGGCGGTCGTCGTCGAGCGAGGCGAGCGCCTCGAGATACGCCTCGGCGAGCTCGCCGAGCGGCACTGTGAGGACGTCGAGCTGGCGGGCCTCGATGAGCGCGAGGAGCAGTGCGAGCGGTCCGGCGAACTCCGGCAGTTGGACGTGGGTCACGGTCGCCTCGGGGCGGCGACCCTCGCCGAAGGCAACCGACGGGCGGGCTCCGGACGGGGCGCCGGCCGCGGCCATCAGTTCGCCTCGTCGGCGAGCCGCAGCAGCTCGCCGAATTCGGCGTCGCGCGGCGCGTCCTGGTCGCGGATCAGGGCGGTCGTCCGCGGCGAGCAGCCGGCGGCCGCGGCGAGGCGCGCGGAGGCGTCGGCGTGGTCCCGCAGCCTCTCGATCGCCACCCGGCCGCCGGGCAGCAGCGCGGCCAGCCGCCAGGCCCACCGGCCGTAGCGCTGGCCGAGCGACCAGGCGATCCGTGGCAGGACGCCGGTGTCGCCTTTCCCGGCATCGTGGAGCAGCCCGGCGAGGAGGAGGTCCCGATCGGTGGCGCCGTCTGCCCGGAGGGTCGCGACGACATCGAGGCCGTGCCGCCGGTCGGCGACGTGCATCGAGTCGAACAGCTCGAGTTGGGCGGGCGTCAGCCAGGTCGCCAGGTCGTCCCGCTCGCCCGGCGCCACGCGGGCCCGAAGGTGCGATCGGAACTGGCGGACCCTGCTACCCCACCAGGAGGCCGTAGATGGCATTGGCAAGCGGGATGAGGATACGGCCTCCGAGCGGCTGGCCGCCGAACGGGACGAAGAAGATGACGATCAGCAGCAGGAACCCGTACTGGGCCAGGATCGGCCGGAGTCGCCACGCGGTCGGACGCGGGACCAGGGAGAGCAGGATCGCCCCGCCGTCGAGGGGCGGGATCGGGATCAGGTTGAACAGCCCGAGGATGACGTTGCCCCACACCATCAGGTAGAGGATCCGGCCGACCAGCTCGAATTCGAGCTGTGGATCGGTGGCGAGCAGCAGCCGGAACGGGATGGCCGCCGCCGCGGCGAGCAGGAGGTTCGAGATCGGGCCGGCCGCCGAGACGTACGCCTCGCCGTACCGCCCGCGGAGATTCGAGGGGTTCACCGGCGTCGCGGCGAAGCCGAGCGGGATCCCGGTCAGCAGGACCGACAGGACCAGCATCGTCCCCCCGATCGGGTGGAAGTGGGCGATGGGGTTGAGGGTGAGCTTGCCGAACATCTTCGCGGTGCCGTCGCCGAGCCGGTAGGCCATGAAGGCGTGAAAGAACTCGTGGACCGGAAAGGCGACCAGGAGGAAGAACGCGATGATCACGCCCTTGACGAGCAGCGCCTCGGGCGTGAATCCGGCTGAGGAGAACAAGGTCAGAGAGTCCTGTATCCGCGGGGCTGGGCAAGCGCCATCCTAGAGCCGCCGGAGCAGATCGGCCTTTTTCGCCTCGTACTCCTCCGCGCTGATCGCGCCGCGGTCGCGGAGGTCGGCCAGGCTCGCGAGCGTCGCGGTCAGCTGCTCGGGGCTCATGTCCGATCGGGTCGGCGGCGCGGCCGCGGCCTCCGGCGGCGCGCCCGGGTGTGGTTCCGCCGGCGGCGCTGCGTCCATGAGCGGAGCCGATGCAGGCGCCGGCGCGACCGGCGGCGCCGGCGGCGCGGCTCGCATCGGCGGCGACGGCAGCGGTCGGCCGCCCGACAGCTCGATCTCGAGCTCGTGTTTCGCGTCGAGCATCGCCCGCTTGAAGTCGTCGGCCTCGCGGAGCATCCGCAGCCGGCTGATCCCGGCCTCGGACGCGGTCAGGATGTCGAGGTCGCCGAAGCCGAAGATCCGCCCGAAGATCGACTGGCTCAGGATCGCGTCGTTGATCTTCTCGAGCGAGCTGTCGGTGACGCGTTTGTTGATGACGCCTTCGGCCTGCAGCACGCGGCGGGTGGTGACGACGTACTCCTCGTTCATCCAGCGCAGGATCTGCCAACCGGTGTATGCGATGCCGCCGATCACGAGGGCCAGGACGACCCAGCCGATGACCGTGTCGAGGTCGCCGGACGTCCGAGCGACGCCACGCAGGACGAGCAGCAGGATCGCGACGATGATCGCGAGGATGCCGTAGCGGGCATCGGCGACGAGCACGAACCAGTGCTGGTGGTCCCGGCGAGTGATCTGCTCGTTCGACGCCAGCATGCTGTCGACGTAGGCCATCGGCCGATGCCTCCCTCTCAGGCCCGCGGGTGGGCGCGGGCGTAGATCTCTCGGACCCGTTCGCCGGTCAGGTGCGTGTACAGCTGGGTCGTGCTGA
>DASTEU010000145.1:0-3737 GCA_035709325.1 Candidatus Limnocylindrales bacterium
GTGCATGGTCGGTCGCGACCGCGTCGGCGGTCCCGTCGAGCAGCGCCTCCCGGCAGGCGGCCGCGTCCGCCGGGGAGCGGAGCGGTGGGTTGACCCGGACCGACGGGTCGTACGGGGCCGCCGTGATGACATCGTCACCCCACGGGTCGCCCGTCGCCTCCCAGGCCCAGCGTCGGGCGCCGGCGAGCCATTCGTCGGTGAGCGCAAGATGGTGCGGCGTGACGTCGCATGTCACCGGAAGCCCCGCCGCCTTTGCCCGACGCACGAGATCGAGCGAGCCGGCGGTGGACAGGTGGGTCAGGTGGAGCCGCGCCGCGGGCACGTCGCGGACGACCTCCGCGAGGATCGCGAGATCGCGCGCAACCGCCGCCTCTTCGGCCGCAGGCGGCCAGCCTCGCAGCCCGAGAACCGTCGCGACGAAGCCGTCGTTCGCCTCGGCGCCGGCGGTCTGGCTCGGGTCTTCGGCGTGGTCGACCACCGCCAGGCCGACATCGCCGGCATAGGCCAGCGCGCTCCGCAGCAGCGCGGCCGATCCGACTGGCGCTCCGTCGTCGGAGAAGCCCACGACGCCGGCATCGGCCAACTCGCCGAGGGCCGCCAGCGTCTCGCCCGCCCGCCCGGCGGTCACCGCCCCGTATGCGAGCGCCCGGACGGGCGACCCGCTCGCCTCGGCCGCGGCCCGGACCCGGGTGAGGACGGCCGGGTCGTCGAGGGGTGGCGTCGTGTTCGGCATGAGGCAGACCGTCGTGAAGCCGCCGTGGGCCGCCGCCGCAAGGCCCGACTCGATCGTCTCCGCGTCCTCGTTTCCGGGCTCGCGGAAATGGGCGTGAAGGTCGATGAATCCGGGCGCAACCACGACCCCCCGGTCGTCGATTCCCTCGGCGTCGGCGCCTTCGAGCCACGTCACGGCCTTGAGACGGCCGTCCCGGACGACGACGTCGCCCGGCCCCTGCCGACCCGCTGCCGGGTCGACGAGCCAGGCCCCGCTGATGTCGAGCTCGGTCATGTCGCGACTCCGACGAGCCCGTGGAGCCCGATGAGCCCAGCGGACTTCCAATCCCGGAGAACGCGTCTGGGCCGGGCGGGCCCGCCAGGCGGCGGATCGGCCCGACGCACCGATGGGTCGATGCACGCTCCCGATCGCGTCCGCATCAGGCGGGGTCCGGCCGGGCCGGGAAGGTCGGATTCGAACCCTGGCTGTTCGCTATCGAAGGAAAGCGGCCTGGCTCGCACGGCGGATCGGTCGTTCACTCGCCGCCCCCGTGCGGCGCGACACCGGCCAGCAGGTAGAGGAGGGCCATCCGGACCGCGACGCCGTTCGTCACCTGCTCGGTGATCCGCGATTGCGTCCCAATCGCGACGTCTGGCGCGATCTCGACCCCTTCGTTCATCGGCCCCGGGTGCATCACGAGCGCGTCCGGCCCGGCGAGGGCGAGGCGCTCCCGGGTCAGGCCCCAGCGCGCGGCATACTCGCGAAGTGACGGCAGCAGCCCCGACGCCATGCGCTCGCGCTGGATCCGGAGGGCCATGACGACGTCGGCGTCGCGGAGCGCCTCCTCGACCGACGAGGTGACGTGGAAGCGCCGGCCGGCTGCCGCCCCACGCGCGGCCCACGCCTCGAAGCCGTGGAGGAGCGTCGGCGGGCCGCACAGCCACAGGTCGGCCCCGGCCGCGGTCAGTGTCCAGATGTTCGAGCGGGCGACCCGCGAGTGGAGGACGTCGCCGAGGATCACGACCTTGCGCCCTTCGAGCGATCCGCCCTCGGGTGGTCGGCCCGCGAGCGATGCTCTCTCGGTCGAGCCGTCGCCGAGATGCGCCCGCATCGTGTAGAGGTCGAGGAGCGCCTGGGTCGGGTGGGCGTGCCAGCCATCCCCGGCGTTCACGACCGAGCCGCCGAACGTCTCGGCCGCGAGGTATGGCGCCCCCGACACGGCGTGGCGGATCACGAGCATCTGGGCGCCGAGCGCCTCGACCGTCCGGACCGTGTCGACGAGCGACTCACCCTTCGTGACCGACGAAGCGGCCGCGGCGATGTTCACGACGTCGGCCGAGAGGTTCTTGGCCGCGACCTCGAACGAGACCCGCGTCCGGGTCGACGCCTCGTAGAAGAGGATCGTCACGCTCCGGCCGCGCAGTGCCGGGACGCGGGCGATCGGCCGAGCGAGGACGTCGCGCATCTCGTCGGCCGTCCGCATGACGAGATCGATGTCGGCCCAAGACAGGACGTCGGTATCGAGGAGGTGGCGGTGGCTCCATCCGACGGGCCGGCCGTCCGGCGGCGACGAATCGACGACCGGGACCTCGGGTTCGGAGGTCGGCCGGTCGATCGCCGTCATCCCGCCGGCGCCGTCATGCGACCGGCGCCGCCGCCGGCTCCAGGACCCGGTCGATCAGGACGGCGTCTTCGCCGTCGATCTCCTCGAGGTGAACGCGGACGAGCTCCTCCCGCGAGGTCGGCACGTTCTTGCCGACGTGGTCGGCCCGGATCGGCAGCTCGCGGTGCCCGCGATCCACGAGAACCGCGAGACGGATCGCCTGCGGCCGGCCGAAGTCGACGAGGGCGTCCATGGCCGCCCGGATCGTCCGACCGGTGTAGAGGACGTCGTCGACGAGGACGATCGTCGAGCCGTTGAGGTCGAACGGCAGGTCGGTGCCCTTGACGAGCGGCTGCTGGGCGACGAGCGAGAGGTCGTCGCGGTAGAACGTGATGTCGAGCGCCCCGACCGGCACCTCGACGCCCTCGTTCTCGGCGATCGCGGCCGCGATCCGGCGGGCGAGCGGGACGCCCCGGCGCTGGATGCCGACGAGCGCGAGACCGGTGGTTCCCGCCTGCTTCTCGACGATCTCGTGGGAGATCCGGATCGTCGCGCGGCGGATCTCCTCCGCGGTCATGATCTGGCGGCCGCTCAAACCAGCTCCTTCCCGGCCTCACTGGGCCTCCCAGGCGGCCTCACGGGGCCGTCGCGAAGGGTCGGCGCAAGGATACCGCAGGCGCTCCGACGCCCGAGGGGACGCTCCCGCCCCCCATCTCGGCGCCCGGGGCCGGCGGCCCGGCCCGCGGCCCCGGCGCGGCCCGCACCGTCCGGCCGCGTCCGTTCCCCCCGACCCGTGCCGTCCGGACCGGCGCCGAAATATTCCAAGGAGGCGTATTCGGCGGCACGATCCGCTCGGGATGCCTTACCCGGCCGCTGAATATTCGCCGGGCTGATATCCAGCGGGCAGAACGGGGCCGTCGTGTCCCTTGGACCGCCCGGTACGCCTCCACGGAATATCGTCGGCCCGTCGGGGCGCCTGGCGGCGGGCGCACGAGCCGCCGCACGCCGGGGCGCGACGCGGCGGCGAGCCCGGAGTCAGCACAGCCCCACGCGATCGACCGTTCTCGGCGAACATTGGAGGCGTCCAGCCCCACTCCCAGGAGTTCCCAACCCGATGTTGACCCTCGGCTACAAGGCATCCGCCGAGCAGTTCGGCCCGCGCGACCTGCTGGCCTTCGCGATCCACGCCGAGCGGGCCGGTTTCGACAGCGTCTTCGTCAGCGACCACTTCCAACCGTGGCGTCATACGAACGGCCACGCCCCGAACGCCTTCGCGTGGCTCGGTGCGCTGGCGGCCCGGACGCAGAAGGACACGATCGGGACGAGCGAGCTCACGCCCTCGTTCCGCTACCACCCGGCGATCGTCGCCCAGGCCCTCGCCACGACCGCGATGCTCGCCGAGGGGCGGCGCGTCGTGCTCGG
>DASTEU010000146.1:0-2312 GCA_035709325.1 Candidatus Limnocylindrales bacterium
CTCGCCGAGCCGGGCGGCGCGGCAGAAGTCGGTCACGACCCGGGCGACCCCACGGCGGATCGCAACGTCGCGCATCAGCTCGGCCGCCCAGGCGTCGATCTGGTCGTCGCTCTGCTCGTTCAGGCGCTCGCGATAGACGACGGGGTCGGCCGACAGACCGGTATCCGCCAACGTTGCCTCCAGTGCTCTCGGGAACGGGGCCGAGTATGCCAGACGCCGTCCCGGACGGCTGGGCGCCGGACGGCGAGCGACCTCCGGGCGAATCAGGACCCAGTCGACGCCGGGCCTACTCCCCGCCGATCGGTGGGCGGGTACCTTCGGGCCAGTCGTTGAACAGCTCGGTCAGCCAGCGCCCGACCCGTCCCGGCGGGGCCAGCTCGGGGCGATCGGCGACCATCGCCTGGAGCGCCCTCGAGCACTGCGCCGTCAGCTGCCGGACGGCCTCGCTCGACGGCCGTCCTGTCGGGTGGAGCGGCTCGCCGATGTGGACCGTGACCGTCCGCCCGAAACGGAGCCAGCTCGTCCCGGTGATCGCGACGGGAACGAGCGGGACGCCGGATCGCAGGGCGAAGTACGCCGGTCCGTCCTGGAGCGGCAGGATCTCCCGCTCCGACGCGTGGATGCGGCCCTCGCCCGCGATCGCGAGGACGCCGCCGCTCGCAATGACGGCGTCGACCCGACGCGTCGCGCCGATCAGGTCGTTCTTGCCGGGGCGGTAGGGAACCGTCGAACGGGTCCAGGACATCAGCCGGTTGCGACCGCCGCGGCGCATGTCCTCCTCCCGCGGACCGAAGAAAAAGAGCCGCGGTCGGAACGGCACCGTCGCCATGAGCACGAAGGGGTCGACCCAGTTGCGGTGGTTGAAGCAGTAGATCGCCGGTCCGGGCGGCAGCCGGTCGCGGCCGACGAGCCGGACTCGCAGGTAGAGGCGGACCACGGTCCAGGTGGCGCCCCGGCTGAGCCAGTAGCGGATCGCACGACGAAGCGGATGGAGCGGTCTGCCGGGCAGGCTGCCGGCGCCTGCCGGAGCCTGCGGCTGGGTGGCCTCCGAACTCGACGGGGCTCGGTCAGCCACGCTGCCGCGGGCGCACGGCTGGGGTTCGCCCGGCGCCGCTGCGAGCCGTCCCTTCGGAGCCGCCGGCGGCCGGTTTGCCACCGAGGGCCGGCTGGCCGACGGGGGCCGGCTTGCCGACGGGGGCCGCCTTCCCGCCGGTGCGCCTCGCCGCCGAGACGGCCGCCCGACGCGGGCGCGGGCGCCCGTCGACCGGCGGCGGGCGCCCGTCGACCGCGGCGAACAGCTCGACGGCGAAGCGGCCGACGCCGTCGGCCGTCTCGTCGACGCCACGCAGGACGTTGCCCTCGACCTGGAACGTCAGGAGCCGGTGGCCGCCCTGGGCCTCGACCGCGAGCTCGCCGAGTTGGAGGCGGTTCCAGCGAATCAACTTCGCGGCGGCCCGCGGACCCTCACCCGGCACGTTGACCCGGACGAAGCAGGAGACGAGTCCGGCGGGCGTCGGGACGAGGATCGTGTAGCGGGTCGCCGGCTCCTCGCCCCAGACGACCCAGGCGCCGGGATCGGCTTCGGCCCCGAGCGCCGCGAGGATCGGATCGACCAGCGCGCTGATCTTCCGGGACGCCGCCTCCCGGCTCGGGCTCGCGGCCCGCCATTCGCTCAGTCGCATCGGACCTCCAGCGCGCCCGGCCTCACCTCGGCCCGCCCGAGGCTAGCACAGTCGTGTACGGTTCCGGCGGAGGGTACTCATGCGCATCGATACGCGATTCCTCGGCTTCGGACTGTTCTTCATCGTCTTCGGCATCGCCCTGCTCGGCGAGCGGCAGGGCTGGATCTCACCGGAGCTCATCGACCGGGCCTGGCAGCTGTGGCCGGTCCTGCTGATCGGCGTCGGCGTCTCGATCCTGTTCAGTGGACGAGCGCTCGCCGAGGTCGGCGGGCTGGTGATCTCGGCGACGCTCGGATTGATGGCGGCGAGCTTCGTGTCGGGCGGCGGCGGGTTCCCGCTCGGTGGCTGCGGGGGGGACGATGCGTCGGCCACGCCGTTCGCCCGTCAGTCGGGCGAGCTGAGCGGCGAGGCGCGGGTCGCGATCGACTTCAACTGCGGCGAGCTGACGGTCGGCACCGGCGGCGGCTCGACATGGGCACTCGAGGGCCGCTCCGACGACGGGGTCGTGCCGACGATCGAGCAGGAAGCCGGCAGCCTGCGCCTCGAGTCGGAGGAGGGCCGTGGGTTCTTCGGGATCGCCGAGGGCCGTTCGTCATGGACGCTCACCCTGCCGACGGACCCGACGCTCCG
>DASTEU010000147.1:0-4026 GCA_035709325.1 Candidatus Limnocylindrales bacterium
GGCTGAGGTCGAGCAGGTTGCCGACGAGCCGGTTGAGGCGCTGGGCTTCCCGGTCGATCGAGGCGGCGCTCGCGCGAGCCTCCTCGTCGGCCAGTTCGACGCCGGGGTCCATGAGGGTCCCGGCCGAGGCACGGATCGCCGCGAGCGGCGTGCGGAGGTTGTGGGACACGGACTCGAGGAGCGCCGTCTTGACGGCGTCGCTCTGCCGCGCGATCTCCGCGCGGCGGCGCTCCTCGTCGAGGCGGTCGTGCGCGAGCGCCTGCGATATGAGATCCGCGACGACCACGAGCAGGGCGGTGGAGCGGGCGTCCGGCGCCTCATCTGCGGCCGATCGTTGCACCCAGATTGAACCTGCCGATCGCCCGGCGTCCGTGATGCGGATGCGGAACATCGCGCTCGGCGAGCCGGACGGCCGCGGCTGGGATGACGGTGTTCGGATGAGCGTCCAGTGACTCTCGCCGGCGGCCGCCGGATGGAGCACCGAATACGCGCGCACGTGGCGCGGCAGCGGACGATCCGAGCTCTGCGCAACGAGCCGTTCTCCGGCTTCGTCGCCCCCGAGGCTGATCCACACGGCGCTCATCCCGGATGCGCAGGCCAGGGCGTCGGCAATCGTGGCAAGCGCATCGCCCGTGGAGGTCCGTGTGGCCAGCGCCCGGGTGACCTCGAACAGCGTCCGCGACTCCGCGTCTCGGGCGACCGCCGTGCGGGTCCGGAGGCGCTGAAGGGCGGCGAGCTGACCGACCGTGACCGCGACGAAGAGAAGGAGCAGGAGGTTCAGCCATTCGCCGGGGTCCGACACGGTGAGGGTGTATCGCGGCTCGGTGAAGACGAAGTCGTAGACGAGAACGCCGACGACGGCGGTCACGACCGCGCCGAGCACGCCGGACCAGATCGCGATGATCGCGACCGCCACGACGTACACACTTGATGCGTCGGGCACCCCGAGCTGCGCTTCGAGAACGCCGACCGCCAGCGTCGACAGGGTGACGCCGACAACCGCGGCGATCGCGACGGTGACGAAGCGGAGTGGCCGAAGCCGGTACATGGCCCGACTGATGCTACGCCCGCGACGCGCCCCGACATCGTGGCGGACCGGCCGCTGTTAGACGGATGACAGCCCGCCTCCGTGCGAGGGGGCACCGCCCGAGAGCGATCGGTCGCGAGCATGGTTCCACCGGCCCGAACGAGACACGGGCACCCCAGTCGGTCAGGCCATGCCGCGACGTGCGGGACAGCAACGAGAGGTGACGCAGATGGCAACGAATGCCAGGGACATGGATCAAGCACGCCCGAATGGCGGCGAGCGGCTCCAGGATGCCGCCAGCGGCCTGATCGATCAGGCCGGGCGAACGGCCGAGACGCAGGCATCGCGGACGATGACGAAGGCCGGCGAGACGCTCGATCAGGTCGCCCGAGCCGTGCGAGAGGCGGGCTCCGGCCTCCGGGGCGACCGGCCCGAGATCGCCGAGTTCGCCGACACCGCGGCCGGGCGGGTCGAGGACGCTGCCCAGTACCTGCGCGTCCACGACGCAGGCGAGCTGATCGACGAGGCCACCCGGTTCGCCCGCCAGCAGCCGGTCCTCGTGGTCGGTGGTGCACTCCTCGCCGGGCTCGCCATCGGGCGGCTGCTCAAGAGCAGCACCGCCATGGGGTCGGGCGTCCGGGCCGGGATGTACGACCGGTCCGACTACGGCTCGTCCGACTACGGCCGATCGGCGTCCGGCAGCGGCGGATACGACGCCCGCTCGTCCGGCGGCTACGCCGGCGCTTCGAGCCTCGGCGCAACGAGTTCACGCCCGGCCTCGGCCCGATCGATGAGCGGGTCGACCGCCACAACGCCGTCGAGCACGACGACGCGCCGGACCAGCGCAGCGACGACGGGCTCCCCAAGCTCTTCGACTGCCGGCCAGGCGAGCCAGGCCCGCCGCAGCGCTTCGACGGGTTCGTCGAACCCGTCCGGCACGACGGCGACGCGATCTTCGCGAACCTCCGGCGGAAGTGCGAAGGAGCTCTGAGATGACCGAGCGACGTGACGATCGGTCGCTCGGCGAGCTGTTCGGCGACCTGGTCGGCCAGATGTCGACCCTCGTCCGCAAGGAGATCGAGCTGGCCCGGACCGAGATGACCGACCGGGCCAGTGCGGCCGGCCGCGATGCGGCAATGGTCGGC
Source organism: Candidatus Limnocylindrales bacterium (assembly GCA_035709325.1). GTDB lineage: Bacteria > Chloroflexota > Limnocylindria > Limnocylindrales > CSP1-4 > CF-46. The sequence continues at coordinate 2,173 of DASTEU010000147.1, forward strand.
GTGGGAGGAGCCCTTGCGTATGCCGGGTTGCTCGTCCTGCTCGCCGCGCTCGTGCTCGGCCTTGTCGAGGCCGGCCTCGATCCGTGGATCGCGGCACTGCTCGTCGGTGTAGTGGTGGCTGCGCTCGGCGGCGCATTGATCGCCAGGGGGCGATCGGGCCTCGCCAACGCCGACCTGACGCCGAAGCGGACGATCGAATCCCTCCAGGAGGACGCCGAGCTCGTGAAGGAGCGCACCTGATGACCGAACGATGGACCCCGGACGAGCTCGGGGACAGGACGTGGGGCGAGGGCCCCGCGGACACCGACGAGTCGAGCCCGGAGGTCGAGCGACTCACCCAGGAAATCGACGCGACGCGGAGCGGCATGAGCGAGACGCTGGACGAACTAGGCCAGCGCCTGGACCCGGCCAATCTCGTCGCCGGCGCGAAGGAGACCGTCCGCGAGGCGACGGTCGGAAAGGTGGAATCGATGGCAACGACGGCAGGCGACATCGTCTCCGACGCAGGGGAGACGGCCCGCGAAACCGGGGAGGGCCTGATCGAGACGATCAAGCGCAACCCCGTGCCCGCGGCGATGGCCGGGATCGGTCTCGGCTGGCTCTGGATGAACCGCGACAAGGGTCGCAAGATGACCTGGCCGCAGACGACCGGCCCCCGCTACTCGAGCGTCCAGGCCGCTCGCTTCGAGCCGTCGTTCGGTGATCGCGTCGGCGAAGCCGGCGACGAGGTCAGCCGTCGGGCGTCGTCGGTCGCGTCGAGCGTCGGCGAGGCCGCGTCGGACGTCGCGAGCCGGGCGAAGTCGACGGCCGGCCAGGTGCCGGATCAGATCGGGGAGGTCGGCCAAGAGGTCGGCGACACCGCACAGCGGCTCCTCGACGAGAACCCCCTTGCCGTCGGGGCGATCGCCCTGGCGGTCGGAACCGCCGTCGGGCTGGCCCTGCCGGCAACGCGGACGGAGCAGCGGGTCATCGGCCGGGCCGGATCCCAGCTCATCGACCAGGCCGAGTCGGCGCTGACCAAGCCGATGGAGGAGCTCGAAGACAAGATGACCGAGACGGAGCGGAAGGCCCGGACGACGGCCTGATCGCTCCCGCTTGCAGCAAGGAACCGCGGCGCCCCCAAAACGGGGTGGCCGCGGTTTCTTCCGGGGCGCGGGCGGCGGCGTCCGGCCACTGATGAGGGAATGTAGACAATCTACAATGCCGACCGTGGGTCACGATGCCGACGGCGAGGGGAAACGAGTGAAGGGGCGGCGGGTCGCCGATGCGGTCGTCGACGTCATTGAACGCTCCGGGGTTGACACAGTCTTCGGCATTCCAGGCCTGCACACGCTTGACCTCTACGACGCGCTCGCCGGCCGGCTCGGGATTCGCCACGTCCTGACCCGTCACGAGCAGGGAGCAGCGTTCGCCGCAGACGGTTATGCCCGAGTCACCGGCGGCCCGGGCCTGGTCTCGACCACGACCGGGCCTGGTACATTCAATACGCTTGCGGCCCTCGCCGAGGCCTGGTCCGACTCGTCACCGGTCGTCGTGCTTGCCGGCCAGATCGATTCCGCACTGGAAGGGCTCGGCCGAGGCGTGCTCCACGAGACGCCGGATCAGGGCCGCTCGTTCGAGGCGCTCACCGCGTATGTCGGGCGGCCTCGCACCCCCGCCGACGTGCCGGCAGCCGTCGCCGAAGGCATCCGTGCCTCGATGACCGGTCGCCGTCGCCCCGCGTATGTCGAGCTGCCGACCGACCTTCTCGGCAGCCAGCTGGACGCGCCGTTGCCCGCGATCATCATCCCCGGCCCCGTCGAGCCCGAGCAGGCGTCGGTCGCGGCCGCGGCCCGCGTCCTCGCCGCCGCCCGT
>DASTEU010000148.1:0-7146 GCA_035709325.1 Candidatus Limnocylindrales bacterium
GAGGTCGACGAGCTCGGCCCGCTCGAGCGCGAGCAGCTCGCGCAGCTCGCCGAGCTTGTGCCGCGAACGGGTCGCGACGAGGAGACGCGGCCGGTGGGCGGCTCCGCGGCCGATCGGACCGCCGACGATCGGGCCGCCGGCGGACGCCAGCGTGGGCCGTGCCACACTCAGCGCTTGACGGTCGCGAGCACCTCGGCCTGGGCCGCGAAGAGGCGCTCGAGCCCGGCCGAGGCGAGGTCGATGAGCCCGTCCATCGCCGCCCGGTCGAACGGCTTGCCCTCGGCGGTGCCCTGGACCTCGACGAAGGCGCCGGCGTCGGTGCCAACGACGTTGAAGTCGACGTCGGCCCGCGAATCCTCGCTGTAGTCCAGATCGAGGAGCGCCTGGCCGTCGACGAGCCCCACGCTGACCGCGGCGACCCTGCCCGCGAGGTGGCGATCCAGGCCGTACGTGATGAGGGCCGCCGCGAGTGCGACGTAGCCGCCGGTGATCGACGCGGTTCGGGTCCCGCCGTCGGCCTGGAGCACGTCGCAGTCGACCGTGATCGTCCGCTCGCCGAGACGCGAGAGGTCGACCGCGTCGCGGAGCGACCGCCCGATGAGCCGCTGGATCTCGTGGGTCCGCCCGCCGAGCCTGCCCTTGACCGATTCGCGGTCGGTCCGTTCCGCGGTCGCCCGCGGCAGCATCGAGTACTCGGCGGTGACCCAGCCGGTGCCCTTGCCGCGAAGATGGGGCGGCACCCGATCGGCGATCGTCGCCGCGCACAGGACCTGGGTGTCGCCGACCCGGATGAGGCACGAGCCCTCGGCCCACTTCTGGACGCCGAGCGTGAAGCTGACCGGACGGAGCTGGGTCGGAACGCGGCCGTCGGCGCGGAGCGTCGGGCGGTTGCCGATCGTCATCGGGGGGTCTCCTTCTCTTCGGCCTTGGCGTCGTCCCAGAGCCCGTCGAGCTCCTCGAACGAGAGGTCCCGGAGGGCGACGCCCCGGGTCGCCGCGCGGCGCTCGACGCTTCCGAAGCGGCGGCGGAACTTGTCGTTCGCGGCGCGCAGGGCGGCCTCCGCCTCGATGCCGTGCCAGCGGGCGACGTTGACGAGGACGAAGAGGAGGTCGCCGTATTCCTCCGCCCGTTCCGCGTCCGTGGCGGCCGAGCGCAGCTCGGCCAGCTCTTCGGCGACCTTGTCGAGCACGCCTTCGACGGTCGGCCACTCGTAGCCGATGTTGGCCGCGCGCTCCTGCATCTCCTGGCTCGCGGCGAGCGCCGGCAGGATCCGGCTGACCCCGTCGAGCGCCCCTTTCGGTTCGGGCGGAGGCCCGTCGCCGGCGACGGCGCCGTCGCGTTTGGCCCCTTCGTCGCCTTTAGCGCCTTCGGAGCCTTCGGAGCCGGCCCGCTCGTCGGCCTTGATCCGCTCCCACTGGCGGTTGACGTCCGACGCGGTCCGGACCTCGGCGTCGCCGAAGACGTGGGGATGGCGGCGGACGATCTTGGATGCGATCGCGGCGTTGACGTCGGTCAAGTCGAAGATGCCCTCCTCCGCGGCCAGCTGGGCATGGAGGATGACCTGGAGCATGAGGTCGCCGAGCTCCTCGGCAAGGGCCGGCCCGGGTGCGGTGCCCAGCGCGTCGTAGACCTCGTACGCCTCCTCGAGGAGGTGGTTGCGGAGCGATTCGTGGGTCTGCTCGCGGTCCCACGGGCAGCCGTCCGGTCGGCGGAGGCGGTCGGAGATCCAGGGCATCGCCCAGGGGCTGGCGATCGCTAGCTCGGGGGCGACGGGCGCGAGGTAGAGGGGCGTCTCGAGGTCCGCTGTGGCGAGGTCGGCGATCGCGGACGCCTCGGCCGACCCGAATCGGCCCACCGGGTGGTCGGCCGGGTAGAGCCGCCGCAGCACCCCGAGCGGGTCGCCCCCGCCCGGACCGTGGCGACCCGGCAGCGGCCCGCCTGCCTCCTGCTCGCCCGCCCGAACGGGCCCGGCCCGGAGCAGCGCCAGGGGCACGACGAGGGCCGGCCGGGACGGCTCGAGCGGTGTCGCCGTCAGCCGTTCGGCGGCGATCACCTGGAGGCCGGCCGCGAGGTCGAGGCCCCAGCGGAGACGGGCTTCGGCGACGAGCGCGTCGAGCACCGGCCGGGGGTCAGGCCAGCCCGGCCTCGACGAGCAGGTCGCGGGTGATCCTCACCGCGTCCTTCTTCTCGCCGTACCAGTTCTGGAACGCCCGGCTCTCGATGATCAGGAGCTGGTCCTCGTCGGGCTCGGCGGTCCGCTCCTCGAGGATCTCGTACAAAAAGACGCCGCCGTTCTCGATCTCGACGATCTCGCTGAGGCCGCCGACCGGAGCCTCGAAGATCGCCCGGATCAGGCGGGCGTCGAGGATGCCCGGGGCGACCCAGCCGCGGTCGCCGCCGGCCCCGGCCTCGTTGCCTTCGGAATAGTCGCGGGCGAGCTGTTCGAAGTCGGTGCCGCTCGCGGCCATGTCCCGGATCTTCGTCATCTGGTCGATGTCCGGCGGCCGGTACATGACCTGGATCACGTGCCAGCCGAAATCGGTCCGGACCGGCGCCAGGATGTCGCCCGGCTGGAGCTCGGGCTTCAGGACCGCGTCGGCGAACTCCTGGACGAACTGGCCGTTGTTGTCGACGTAGGGCAGCTTGCCGCCGGTGCCGGTCTCGCCCTGGGCCGCCGCCTCGTCGCTCTCGTCGCGTGCCCGTTCGTCGAACTTCGATGGATCCTCGGTCAGCTCCTCGAACGCCTTCTGGGCGGCGAGCTGGGCCTCCGTCCACTCGGGGGCGTCCGCGGGCAGCTCCGCGGCACCCTGCGGATCGTCGCCGGGTGAGTAGAGGATGTGGCGGACCTTGATCGCTTCCGACGACGGCGTGGCCTGCGGCGCCTGGATCGCGACCTCACGGACCCGGCGCTGCGGGCCGGACCTCGAGGCCTCCACGATCACCTTCTCCTCGAGCTGGTCCCGGATCACCTCCGCCTCGACGACCCGGCGGTACAACGCGAGGTCGATCCCCGCGTCGGCCGCCTTCTGCTCCCAGGCCTGGTCGACCGTCGCCGGGGCGACCTCGGTCACGCGACCGATGAGGAACGTTCCGGCCTCGGTCTCAATGACCTCGGTAGGGGTGTTCGCCTCGGCGGCGAAGACCGCCTCAAGATACGCCTCGTCCTCGGCCGCCTCGCGATCGATCCAGCCGAGGTCGCCGCCGGTCGAGCTCGAGCTGTCGGTGGAGACCGCCTTGGCGACGTCCTCCCACGTCTTCTCACCGCTCGTGATGTCCTCGAGCGCCTGTTCGGCCGTCTCGCGGGCCGCCGCCACCTGTTCGGCCGTCGGCTCCTCGGCGTCGTCGTCCATCTCCGGCGTGACCGCGATGATCCACGCATGACGCTCCTCGGGCGTCGTCTTCTCCTCGGTCAGCTTCGCCTCGACCTGCTCGGGCATCGCGCTGACGCCCTCCTCGACCGCGAGGCGGGCCTGGATCCGTTCGTCGATCATCCGTTCGATGATCACCGGGGCGAGCTGGTCGCCCTGTGCCTGGGCGTTCAGCTGCTGGATCCGCTGGTTGGCCTCGGCGCTCGTCAGGCGGCCGGCGTTGAGCGCCGCCGTCACGCGGGCGATGCGCTGCTGGATCCGCCACAGCTCGATCTCGCCGCGCGTGCGGAAGTCGTCCCGGGTGATCGTCTGGCCGTCCACCGTGGCGGCGGCGGCGAGGTGTTCGCGATACCAGCTGATGCCGGCGACGCCGACGAGGATCAGGACGGCCAGGACGACCGTCAGCCCGAACGCGATGTTCAGGTAGAAGTTCCGCCGGCTCTCGCCGTCGCGCGAGGAGCGCTGGGGGCGGTTCGTGACGGGTTTGGCTCGGAAGGTCATGGGGCGATGCGGTCCTGCGTGCAAGGTGGATCTGTCGGGAGGGACGGGCCGGTATCGTACCGTACCGCCCGGACGCGGCCCGCCGCGGGACGGGCGGCGGAGCGTCGTCCGCTCGAGTGATCACGGCGGGCCGGCGGCGGCGCCGGCGTCGGGATCGGTGGCGGCGGCGGCGCCAGGCGGGCGCTCTCCGCCGTCCGCGGCAAGCCGTTCGACGAGGGCCAGGTATCGCGCGGATACGCGCTCCCACGAGGCGGCCCGGACGATGTCGGCGGTCCTCGTGACCGCGTCGAGGCGGGCTGCGGGGTCGTCGGCCAGCGCGAGGATCGCGGCTGCCAGCGAATCGGGATCGCCCGGTTCGTACGTGGCCACGGAGCCGGCCGGGAACGTCCGCTCGACCATCGGCAGGCGCGAGGCGACGACCGGCTTGCCCATCGCCGCGTACTCGAAGACCTTGGTCGACAGGCTGACGTCGGTGAACCGGTCGCGGCGGGTCGGCGCGAGGCCCATGTCCGCGCGGGCCACCGCGGCGGGTACGTCCTCGATCGGGATTCGGCCGTGGAAGGAGACGAGGTCGCCGAGCCGGAGGCGCGTGGCCTGCTCGACGAGCCGCTCCGCGGCGTCGCCCCGGCCGTACACGTCGAGCCGGACGTCCAGGTCGCCCCGGCCGTCACGGATCCGGGCGAGCGCGTCCAGGGCGACGTCCAGCTCGTAGACGGGTGTCAGGGCGCCCGCGTAGACGAGTCGGATCGTGCCGTCGGTGGCGAACGACCGGGGCTCGTGCCGGGCCGGATCGAACCGCTCGAGCGCCGGGCTGTTCGGGACGACCGACACCTTGTCCGGCGCGACTCCGAGGTGGATCAGCCGCTCGCGCATCGCCTCGTTGACGGTGACGACCGCGCTGGCCACGCGGATCGAGAGACGCTCCTGGATCCGGAGGACGGCGTGGACGACCGGGTTCGAGGCACGCGGGAAGCGGCTCCGGAAGAACTCCGGCATCGCCTCGTGCAGGTCGAGCAGGATCCGGACGCCGCCGAACCGGAGGGGCAGCCCGGCGAGGACCAGGAAATCGGGCGGCGTGTGGACCTGGACGATGACGTAGTGCCGGCGCCGATGGGCGCGCGTGACCGCCCAGGCGGCCCGCAGGAGGAAGGCGACGTACTCGGCGAGATACGTCGCGATGCCGGCGCCCTGGTGGCGCTGCACGTCGAGGCGACGGACGCGGACGCCGCTCAGCCGCCCTTCCGCGTCGTCGTTCGGCCGGCGGAGGGCGAAGACGTCGACCGGGCGGCCGGCAGCGACGAGCGACTCCGCCTCGCGGCGCACCCGGGGGTCCTCGTCGTAGTAGGAATGGACGAGCATCGCGACCGGCCGTCGGTCGGCCGCGCCGGCTGGACGAGTGAGGGCGGCGCGCCCGGTATCGCGGGGGCCGCCCCCGGCGGGGGCGGCGTCGCCGGCGCCGTTCAGGCGCCGCTCCAGCCCGCCCCCAGGCGGAGCACCTGGCGGGCGCGCACGGATCGGCCGCGCGAGCTGTTCACGGTGTCGACGACCAGATCGGCCCGCTCGTAGACCGCGTCGAAGTCGATCGCCCGGTGGGCGGTGACGACGACCGTGACATCGGCCCCGAGGACCTCCTCGAGCCCGACGGAGTCGAGCGATTCGCCGGCCGCATCGCGAAACGTCGGGACGTGGGGGTCGTGGTAGACGACGCTCGCGCCGCGAGCCCGGAGGCCGGCGATGATCTCGGCCGCGGGCGAATTGCGCGAATCGCGGACGTTCGGCTTGAACGCCACCCCGAGCACCCCGACACGGGCACCGCGGAGGGCCCTGCCGCGCTCGTTCAGCGCTTCGGCGACGAGCGTCACGACATGGCGGGGCATCGCGAAGTTGATGTCGCCCGCGAGCTGGACGAAGCGGTCGACGAAGTCGAACTCGCGAGCCCGCCAGGCGAGGTAGTAGGGATCGACCGGGATGCAGTGACCGCCGACGCCGGGACCGGGCGTGAAGCGCATGAACCCGAACGGCTTCGTCGCGGCGGCGTCGATCACCTCCCAGACGTCGAGACCCATCCGCTCGCACAGGAGCGCGAGCTGATTGACGAACGCGATGTTCACGTTGCGGAAGACGTTTTCGAGCAGCTTCGCGAGCTCGGCGGCATCGGGCGAGCTGAGTTCGAGGACCTCGTCGTTGATCCGGCCGAGGAGCGCGGCCGCCCGACGCGTGCCCGCCGCCGTTGTCGCTCCGACGAGACGGGGAACGCCGCGCGAGGCGCTTGCAGGGTCGCCGGGGTTGACCCGCTCCGGGGCGAAGGCGAGGTCGAAGTCCGTGCCGGCGACGAGACCCGACCGCTCGAGCTCGGTCCGGAACGGGCCCGTCGTGGTGCCCGGGAACGTCGTCGACTGGAGGATGACGAGCTGGCCCGGCCGAAGGTGCTCGCGAATCAGCGACGCGGCGGCGAGGACCGGCCCGAGGTCGGGGTCCTTCGAGCGAGTGATCGGAGTCGGGACGCAGACGATCGCGACGTCGGCCTCGGCGAGGTGTGCGCCGCCGGGCTCGACGATCCGCAACCCGTCACCGAGGGCCGCCGCGAGGCGCTCGTTCGTGATGTCGTCGATCGGCGAGCGGCCCGCCGACAGCTCCTCGACCCGCGGTCGGTGGGCGTCGATTCCCTCGACTTCGAGTCCGGCCTCGACGAACGAGATCGCGAGCGGCAACCCGACGTAGCCGAGGCCGATGACCGCCAGGCGCCGGTCGGCGGTCGCGGCGGGGGCGGCGCGGTCGGCGGTCGGGGCAGGAGCCTCGCGGTCGGCGGTCGTGGCGGGGGCGGCGCGGTCGGCGGTCGTGGCGGGGGCGGCGCGGTCGGTCACGGGTCCTCCGGGTGCATGTCGATTCGAAGGCTAGCGGATGCGAGCGACAATCTCGGTGGCGAGCCGCTCCCCGATCGCGGCCCAGTCGTAGTCGCGTTCGGCGGCCTCCCGGGCCGCGGCGCCCATCCGGCGAGCCCGGTCCGGATCCTCGAGCAGCTCCGCGATGGGAGCGGCGAGGGCCTCCGCGCCGTCGCCGTCCGACACGAGGCCGACGCCTCGCTCGCGGAGGATCGCCGCCGTCTCGGTGCGGGGGGTCGAGACGACCGGCCGACCGGCGGCGAGGTAGTCGAAGAGCTTCACCGGCGCCACCGAGTCCCAGTAGGCGTGGGCGGGGGTCGGGATCGCGAGCACCGACGCGCGCCCGAGCTGGGTGCCCAGCTCGCCGTACGGCGTCTGGCCGATCTCGACCCACG
>DASTEU010000149.1:0-3354 GCA_035709325.1 Candidatus Limnocylindrales bacterium
CAGCATGAACCAGGCCTTCGTCCGGTCGGGGATGATGTTCGCGGCCGTGCCGCCCTCCTGGATGATCCCGTGGACGCGGACATCCGGACGCAGCTGCTGGCGCCAGAGCCCGACCGTCGAGAACAGCGTGATCATCGCGTCGAGCGCATTGCGGCCCTTCCACGGGTCGGCCGCAGCGTGGGCCTGCAACCCGTTGAAGACGACCTCGACGTCCTCCGACGCGAGCGGGTGGGACTCGACGTGGTTGCGGTCGCAGGGGTGGAAGAGGAGGGCCGCGTCGATCCCCTCGAACAGGCCGTCGTCGATCATGTACTGCTTGCCTGAGCCTCGCTCCTCGGCCGGGGCACCGAGGAAGACGATCTCGCCGGGCAGCTCGTCGGCGAGGGCGGCGAGGGCGATCGCCGCACCGACCCCCGACGCCGCCATCGTGTTGTGGCCGCAGCCATGGCCCAGCCCGGGCAGCGCGTCGTACTCCGCGAGGATGCCGATCCGGGGCGACGATCCGCCGCGGCCGCCCGGTCGGACGGCCCGGATCGCGGTCGCGAGGCGGCCGGCGGGATGCTCGATCTCGAACCCGTGCCGACGAAGGGCCTCGACGATCCAGGTCGCCGCCTGGTGCTCCTCGAAGGCGGGCTCCGGGTTGGCGTGGATCCGATGGGACAGCTGGAGAATCTCCACACGGGCCGCCTCCACGGCGGCCGCCAGGCGACGCTTGGCATCGGCGTGCGGCTCCACCGGGCGGGTCGTCGCAAGGGATGTGGGCACGGGCGCCTCCGGTTTCAGCGTTCGACGGACAGCGTCGCCTCGGCGACGGCGACCAGGGCGAGGACGAACAACGCGATCGGGAGTTGGAACACCCCGTTGAGGCGGAGGACGACGAAGAGCGCCACGACGAGGAAGACCCAGCCGCCGCGCCGGACGGCCCGGATCCAGTCGCCACGATACGCGATGCGGCGGTGCCGGGCGAAGACCGCGAGCCAGGACAGCGACGCGCTCCAGAGCCCGACCATCAGCCCGAGCAGCAGGGCGCCGAGGTAGCCGGCGCCGGGATCGATCGCGGGATCGCGGGTCTGGAAGACGAGGACGACGAGCAGGAAAACGACGCCGCCGGCGGCGAGCAGGCCGAGATTCGCGAGTCGGTCGCGGGGCTCCATGACGAGGGAGTCTATGCGGTCAAGGCGCCTGATCACGAGCCCGATCGGGCAGGCGCCAGGAGCCCCGGAAGGTCCGAGAGCGCGTCGAGCTCGAGGTCCGGCGCGACCGTGCCGTCGCGCTCGCTCGAGGGAAGCGGCGAGTCGGCCGGTCGTCGCCTTAGGTACGCTGTCCGCCAGCCGGCCGCGGAGGCGCCGACGACGTCCGCGGCCCAGTCGTCACCGACGTGGAGGAGCGCGGCCGGCGGCGGGTCGCCGAGCGCGGACCGGGCCGCGGCGAAGATCGCCGGGTGGGGCTTGATGACGCCGACGCGCTGGCTCACGACGATCGCCGCCAGGTGCGGCGTCCAGCCGGCGACCTCGACGTAGCGGTCGATCACCGCGGCATGCGGCCAGTTCGAGAGGATCGCGACGGGCCGCCCGGCGGCGAGGCCCTCGAGGAGCGATCCGATGAACGGCGGCGGCGGGACGAGCCGGACGAACGCGTCGCCGTACGCGCCGACCGCCCAGTCGATCTCGCCGGGTTCGGAGCGGCGGGCGGCCGTGGCCTGATCCCACGGCTCGTCGGCCGGCGGCGGCGCCATGCCGCGGAGGCGGGCCAGGAGGCGCACGAACCGCTCGGCGAGGTCGACCTCGCGGAACCGGGGCACCTCCTCGCGGAACTGCCGGTCGCGCTCCTCGTGCCAGGCGACGAGGTACGCGTCGCGCTCGAACGGCCCGAGCCGCTCCGAGACCGTCCGGGCCGTGGCTTCCACGACGCGAACGAGCGAGGCGCGGTCGACCGGGACGAGCGTGTTGCCGAAGTCGAACGTGATCGCCGCCGGGTCGAGCGTCCGCGGCCGGGTCACGACGCGGCGCTGGACGGGCAGATCTCGCGATACGGGCAGTAGCCGCAGGACATGCGGTCCGGCTTGGGCGTGTAGTCGCGGGCCCGCATGCCCGCGGCTGCGACAGCGATCCGGCGGCGGGCCTTCGCCAGGCGTGCCGGGTCCACCTCGGCCCGCCCGACGAGCCCCGAGTCGAGGAAATGGAGCTGGACGTAGTCCGGCAGCCGCCCGCTGACCGCCTCATAGCCCATGGCGTAGATCTGGAGCTGGAGGGAATCGCGGGCCCGCTGACGGGCGCGGGCGGGGTCGCGGACGTCGCTCGACTTGTAGTCGGTGATCGTGACCCGCTCGCGGCCGGTCAGCTCCAGCGTCGGCGACACGACGTCGGCGTGCTGCGGCCCGTCCGCCCGGGCGGGGGCCGGACCCTCGCCCGGCTCGATGTCGACGCGGTCCCAGCGGCCCCGGACCCGATCCCCGTCGAGGCTGAAGCTGAAGTCGCGCTCGACGTACGCCGGGATCACCGCACCTGGCTCGAGCTGCTGGGCCCGGAAGCGGCGGAGCGACTCACGGCCGGTGGCCAGGCGGGACTCCTCGTGCTCCCGCGAGAGGAACCCCTCGTTCGTCCAGGCCAGCTCGAAGGCGGCGGCGAGCTCCTCATCCGACATGACCTCGCCGCGAGCGTGGCGGCGATGGAACTCCTGGACCGCCTTGTGCAGGGCGGACCCGTACACGAGCGCGTGGTGCGGCGCGAGCGGGACGCGGAGCACGTGGCCGAACTTGTACTTGAGCGGACACGTGAGGTAGTCGTCGATCGCGTAGTAGCTGAGGAGCAGCGGCTCGTCGATCCCGCCCCGCGGCGTCTCGGGCGCGGGCTGGCGCTCCTCGAATGCCGCGAGTCGCTCGAGGGCCGGCGCGGCCGCCCGCGAGCCACCGGAGCCGCTCGCCGGCTGGTCGAGCGCCTCGAGGACGAACGGGGAGACCCGCCGGGCGAGCCCGCCCCCGTAGTCGGCCGCGTGGCTCAGGATCAGCTCGTCCCGGGCGCGGGTCATCCCGACATAGAAGAGGCGGCGCTCCTCCTGGAGCTGGAAGTCGCCCTCGGGCAGCGTCTCGCGGACGAGCTCGAGCGGGAGCGACAGCGGATCGCGCCTTCCGTGGGTCGGGAACCGACCGGCAACGAGGCCGGGCATGAAGACGACCGGGAACTCGAGGCCCTTCGCCTTGTGGACGGTGAGGACCGCGACCGCGTCGGCATCGGGATCGAGATCGGCGGTCGGCGGGTCGTCGCCGGCCTCGATGAGCGTCTGCAGGTGGCGGGCGACGAACGTCGCCCGGTCGTCGGCGAGGAGCGCCGACTGGGCTCGCACGATGTCGAAGAA
>DASTEU010000150.1:0-7626 GCA_035709325.1 Candidatus Limnocylindrales bacterium
CGGCCCGCGTCACCCGGCCGCGCGAGCGGGCCCGTGCCTCCCGGCTCGACGCCGACGGCGCGGCTGCCTCAGGACGGCGACGTGACCGACAAGCCAACGGATCGGGCCGCCGAGGCGAGGCGGTCGTCGTACGTCACCAAGACATCGACGTGGTAGAGCGCGAGCGCCGACGCGATGTGGATGGAGTCCAGGGTCCTGAGCGTCGGCGGGTCGAGGTGTCCGGCCGTGGCGGCGATCGCCTCGTCGAGTTCGATCACGCCGAGCACCTGGGCCACGGCGTCGACCATCGTCCCGGCTCCGCCGCGGCGAGCGGCGGCGCGGCGCGTCTCGACGAGACCGATGCGACTCGTGACGACCTCGTCGAACTTCGCGATGAAGCGGGCGAGCACGGCAGAATCGGGCTCCTCGACGATCAACTTCACGATGGCCGAGGCGTCCGCATACGCCGTCGTCATCGCTCGTCCTCGTCGCGCATCTCGCGGAGGACCTCCGACAGCGGCTGGCCGGGCAACCTCAGCGGCGGCGGCAGCTCGCGGACCTTCGTTCGGGCCGGGCGCGCCCTGCCCTCCGCGACGAGTCGCTCGAGCGGCGACAGAGCGTCGGGCGGCAGGGGCGCAAGCCGCGCAACGATCCGGCCCCGTTCGGTGACATCGAGCGTTTCGCCGGCCTTCACCCGCCGCAGGTAGACCGACAGGTTCTGGCGCAGCTCCCGGACGCCGACGCGGGCGTCCCGTTGCGAGCGGTCGGACATGTAGCACAGCGTAGCACAAGATGAGCTCCGGTCCCAACCGAGGCCGGCTACCCCCTGCGGCGGAGATCGACGCTGAAGTCGAGCTGGGCGCGGAGCATCGCGAGCGCCTCGGCCCAGCCCTCGAGCGCCTCGGCCCAGGCATCGAGGCCGCCCGGCTCGTCGAGCGGGAACGGACCGTCGGTCAGCTCGAGGCGGGAGCCGTAGCCGGCGGGGTCGATCGTCACCCGGACCGTCGTCACGAGGTGCTCGTCGGGCGGCCACGGCCAGCGGAACACAAAGCTCTGGCTGGGGTTCGCCTCGACGACGTCCCACCAGACGCGCTGGTCTGGCCAGGCGAGCATCGTCCGGGCACCGACCGCGAGGCCGCCCTCGACCCGTTCGGGGAACCAGCGGGCGAGCTCCTCGGGGTCCGACCAGGCGCGGAAGACCCGGTCGGGCGGCGCGTCGAGGCGCCGGACGAGGCGGACCGTCCGCTCCATCTCGGTGCCTGGCGGGAAGCGCCCCTCGTCGCTCATCGTTCGCGAAGCATATCCGTCCGCCGCCAGATCGATGACGTTAGTGATTTTCGGCGACATGCGAGCGTGGTCGAGCGGCAGAACCGCACCGGGACGGTCGGTTCGGCCCTGCACCGCGCTCGGTCGTCGGGAGTCGACCAGTCGGAGTGGTCGATGTTCCCTCTGGGCGCCCCTCGTCGCTCATCGTCTACCGACCTCCACGGCGATCGATCACGCTGGTCATTCGGCGACGTGCGAGCGTGGTCGAGCGGCAGAACCGCACCGGGACGGGCGGTTCCGGCCCTGCGCCACGCTCGGTCGTCGGGAATCGACCAGTCAGAGTGGTCGATGGGCCGATGCCCGCAGTTCGCTGCGGCCCGCCCATACTTACGCGCGATGACAACCCAGACCGCCGCCCCGTTTGCCGCCGCCCGGGCGATCCACGACGACGTCGTCTCGCTGCGGCGCCAGCTCCACCGGCGACCGGAGATTGGGCTGCAGCTGCCGTGGACCCAGAACGCGATCGTCGAGGAGCTGGAGCGGCTCGGCCTCGAGCCGGTACGCGGCCGGGCGATCACCTCGGTCACCGCGACGATCGAGGGCGCCCGCCCCGGGCCGACGATCCTCCTCCGCGCCGACATGGACGCGCTCCCGGTCCACGAGGAGACCGGGCTCGAGTTCGCATCGGAGGTGGGCGGCGCGATGCACGCCTGCGGCCACGACACGCACATGGCGATGCTCCTCGGCGCGGCGCGGCTGCTCGTCGAGCGGCGGGCCGAGATCGGCGGACGGGTGCTCCTGATGTTCCAGCCCGGCGAGGAGGGCCTGGGCGGGGCGAGGACGATGCTCGAGGAGGGGCTCCTCGACCTGCCGACCGACGGCGGCTTCGGCCCGGTGACCGGCGCCTTCGCGATCCACACGATGAACCGCTATCCGGGCGGGACGATCCGCATCCGCGGCGGCGCCCAGCTCGCGTCGAGCGACACGATCCGGATCACCGTCCGCGGCCGCGGCGGCCATGCCTCGGCGCCGCACCTCGCCCTCGATCCGATCGTCGTCGCGGCCGAGATCGTCACCGCCCTCCAGACCGCGGTCACCCGCCGCGTCAACGTGTTCGATCCCGCCGTCGTGACCGTCGCCCAGATCGTCGCCGGCACGACGAGCAACATCGTGCCCGAGACCGCGTTCCTCCACGGCACCTTCCGGGCCGTCTCGGAGCGGACCCGGGAGCTCGTCCGGGAGCTCGTCCGCCGGGTGCCGGAGGGCATTGCCGCCGCCCACGGCGCGAGCGCCGAAGTCTCGATCGAGTCGGGCTACCCCGTCACGATCAACGACCCGGCCTTCGCCGAGTGGGTCCGGGGCCTCGCCGCCGGGCTCGTCGGCGATGAGGCGACGCCGCCGCTCGAGGCGCCGGTCATGGGCGCCGAGGACTTCGCGTACGTCCTCGAGCGCGTTCCCGGGGCGATGGCCTTCCTCGGCGGCCTGCGGCCGGGCGAGGAGCCCGGCGCGGGGCCCGACAACCACTCCGACAGGGTCGTCTTCGACGAGGACGTCCTCCCGATCGGAGTCGCGCTCCACGTCGCCGTCGCACTGGGCCACCTGGCGGCCGATCCCCCACCCGCGTGATGGACCGCGGCGCCTTGCGCGACGCGTACGCCAATGTGGCCCACCGTCTCGCGACCGCCACTCGCTCGGCCGCCGGCCCGGTCCCCGCCGGCGAGTGGACGCCGGCCGACATCGTCCGACACCTCATCGCGGTCGAGGCCGAGGTCTGGCAGCCGCGTCTCCGCCAGGTCGCCACCGAGAACCACCCGCAGTGGGCCTGGGTCGAGCCCGACCGCTGGCTCGAGGAGCCGGACGCGACGCTCGACGAGCTTCTCGTCCGGTTCGCCGCCGGCCGGGAGGAAACCGTCGCCATCCTCGACGCGCTCGACGAGGCCGGCTGGGCGCGGTCCGGCACGCACGCCACCTACGGCGTGCTCGACGTCGCCGGCCTCGTCCGCAAGGCGCTGGAGCACGACGAGGAGCACCTCGCGTCGCTCAGCGGCTGAGCGGACCCCTCGTCCTCTCCGCCCGCCGCAACACAAGCCCGCCGCAACACAAGAATGCGTGACGGGACGCACGCGAGACGCGGAAGGGCGCCGGCCGACCGATCCGCGGGCCGGAATATCGGAGGAATGCGTGACGGAATGGCGACGTCGGACGTCCGGCTCCTCTCCGCCTTCCGGTACGCCTTCTTGAGCTATCCGCGGTCGCGACCCGTGGGCTGACCCCTACGCCGATGCGCCCGAGTAGTGCCTCAACCCGTACCGCCACCAGGCCCGCGTCACCAATAGCAGCACGACGGTGAACCCGGCCGCGAGCGCCAGCGTGTCGGGCGTGAGGCGGGCGGTCAACGCCTCGGCCGGGACCGTGACCGCGAACGCGATCGGGACGAGGAACGTGAGCGAGATCCGGAGCCAGCCCGGGTAGAGCCCGACCGGCCAGCGCCCCGACTGGTAGATGCCCTCCCACAACTCGTGGAGCTCGTCCATCCGGACGATGAAGAACGCCCCGGTCGTGAGGATCAGCCAGAAGCAGTAGATCATCACCGCGCCGAGAACCAGAGCCACCGCGAAGGCGAGCGCGCCCGGCAGCCCGACTCCCGACTCGAGCTGGGCGATCGCGATCCCGAGGACGACCGCCCCGATCGCGATGTCGACGCTCTGCCAGATCCGGAACTCGCGGACGCTCACGAGGACCTGGGCATCCTCGGGCTTGGTCAGGATGAAGTCGAGGGTGCCGTCGCGGACGTCCGACATCAGGCGCTCCATGTTCGGCTGCACCGCGGTCCCGATCAGGCCCCCCATGAGGATGTGGACGCCCATGACCGCGAGCAGCTCGGGCTGCGACCAGCCGCCGAGCGACGCCGTCTGGCTGAAGACCAGGGCGAGCACGGCGAGGCCCGTTCCGAGCGCGATCGCCGACTGGAACAGCTGGACGGCGAGGTTTGCCCGGTACTGGAGCTCGTTCATCGCGCCGACGCGGAGGAACAGCCCGAAGAGCCGGAACGGGCGGAGCGGCTCGCGGCCTCCGATCACGCCGCCACCCCGCTCACCCGCCGACCGCCGAGAAGCGCCGAACGGCGAACCGCCAGCCGACCATGACGACGATCGAGCCGCCGACGATCCAGGCGAGCTGGACGAGGAGCCCGCCGAACAGCTGCTCCTCCGGCAGCCGGGCGATGAGCGCCTCGATCGGGTAGCCGAACGTCCACTTGAACGGCAGGAAGTTCGCGAGCGACTGGGCCCAGTCGGGCATGAGCGAGAGCGGCACGAGGCGCCCCGAAAGGAGCAGCTCCGCGGTGAAGAAGAGATCGAAGACCGGCCCGACTCGGGTCGTCCAGAACGTCACGAGGCCCAGCAGCCAGAGCAGCAACGAGCGGATGACGTAGGCGCCCCAGATCGCGACGAAGAACACGATGACGTCGATCGGCCGGAAGTCGATCGTCGGCTGGAACAGCAGCGAGAGGAGCCCCGCCAGGGGCAGCCAGAGGATGATGACGACGACCTTCCAGCCGGCGAGGAACGCGAGGTCGTAGTGAATCGGGTGGACGGGGCGAAGGAGCATCGCCGAGAGCTCGCCCTGCTTGATCCGCTCCTCCCAGGCCCACGGCGTGAGCGCGATGTTCATGTTCCGGACGAGCGTCCAGACGATGTAGTAGGCGGCGAACTCGCCCGGCGTGAAGCCGCCGACCTCCCCGCCCTGCTGGCGGGCGACGGTCGACCAGACGACGAGGTAGATGACCGGCTCGGCGATCATCCCGATCATGTAGAAGTAGTTCGCGACGCGGTACTGGAACTGGGTGATCACCGCGATCCGCATCGAGGCGGTGTAGAGGTCGAGCCAGGCGCGCGGCCCGCTGAATCCCCGGCCGGCCGGGAGCGACGAGGCGCTCAACGGGTCGCCACCTCGGCTTCGGCCGTGGCGGGCGGTCCGTCGGCCGGCCGCTCGGTCGCGAAGACGTGTTCGATGACGTCCTCGATCGGCGGGTCCTCGATCGTGAGATCGGCGACCGGCAGATCGCGCAGCAGGCGGGTCGTGACCTCAGGGGCGTCGTCGCGAGCGACGCGGAGCATGACCCGCCCGCCCTCGGCGGAATCCATGACCTCGCCGTACGTCGAGAGGTCGGCCGTGCCGTCCTTCAACGTGACGCCGATCGTCTTCGTTGCGTTGAACCGGGCCGCCAGCTCGGCGAGGCCGCCGTCGAACAGGATCCGGCCGTGGTGGATGACGACGACCCGCCGGCAGAGCGCCTGGACGTCGGCCATGTAGTGGCTCGTCAGCAGGACGGTCGCGCCGTATCGCCGGTTGTACTCGGCGACGAACGAGCGGATCCGCTTCTGCATCGTGACGTCGAGCCCGAGCGTCGGCTCGTCGAGGAACAGGACCTGGGGGCGGTGGAGCAGGGCGCCGGCGAACTCGACCTTCATCCGCTCGCCGAGCGAGAGGTTGCGGACCGGCTTATTGACGAGCGGCCCGAGGTCGAGCAGTTCGACGAACTCGTCGCGGGTCCGCCGGAAATCGTCGGCGGGCAGGCGGTAGATCGCCCGGATCAGCTCGAACGAGTCGAGCGCCGGCAGGTCCCACTGGAGCTGGTTGCGATTGCCCATGACCATCGTGATCTGGCGCAGGAAGACACGCTCTCGCTTCGAGGGCACGTGGCCGAGGACGACCGCCTCACCGGAGGTCGGATAGAGGAGGCCGCTCAGCATCTTGAGCGAGGTCGTCTTGCCGGCGCCGTTCGGGCCGAGGAAGCCGACGACCTCGCCCGGCGCAATGTCGAACGAGATGCTCTCGACGGCGTGGACCTCGCGGCTCTCGCGCCGCACGAGGCTCCGGAGCGCGGCGAGCAGCCCCGCCTCGCGAACGGGGACGCGGAACGTCTTGCGGAGGCCGGCGACGTGGATCGCCGGACCGGAGTCGCGGGTAGCGCTCATCGCGGGAGTATGCGATCCGGCCGTCTCCGCCGCGCAGCCTGAACGCGGCTTTCATCGCTGTGCACCGGGTGCACACGTCGGGCCGCATTCGCGCGCCACCGGCCGAGGAATTGCACCGGATACACGGTTCCGCGGCCAGTCACCGCGTCTCGTGCACTGAATGCATCTCGACGGCCGACGCCGTCTCCTGGGCCGCCGGCACATGCACGGCATGCAATCGCCGGACGGATGGATGCAGCGCCGCCCAGGGCGCCGGACTGGCTCATCCCGACCCGAGGGCGGCGTCGGCGAAGGCGGCCATCGAGGGGAACGTCGCGTCGGGATGGGCCTCGGCCGGTGGCGTGGCCCCGCCGCCGGGCCGGTCGTGGCGGCGGTCGACCCAGACGGTCCGGAGGCCGGCCTTCTTCGCCGGCACGTGATCGTGGTAGAGGCTCTGGGCAACGTGGATGACGTGGCGCGGCGTGACGCGATCGCGAGCCAGCCGCTCGAGGAGCGCGTCGAAGTTGCGATGGCTCGGCTTGTACGACCCGACCTGCTGGGCCGTGACGACCCAGTCGAACTCGACGCCGAGCCGCTTCCTCGACGCCGCGAACAGGCCGTCGTCGCAGTTCGTCAGGACCCCGAGCTTGAAGCGGTGCTTCAGGCGGCGGAGCGCCCTCGAGGAGTCCTCGAAGGCCGGCCAGTCGGCGACCGAGCCGCCGAACGCGGCGGCCTCCTCGTCGGTCGCCTCGACCCCGAACGCCGCGGCGACCTTGCGGGCGCCGCGGGCGAGGATCGCCCGGTAGGGGAGGTAGGGCCCGGCCTCGAGTTCGGCCTCCACGGTCGCGTACGCTTCGAGGATCGCCTCGTCCTCGGCGGTTGTCCCGCCGCGCTCGAGAATCGGCCGGAGGCCGGCAAGGATGCCGGCCTCCCAGTCGATCAGGGTTCCGTAGCAGTCGAACGTGAGCGCGTCGAAGGCGTCGTAGTCGAGCGTCATCCTCGCAGCCTAGCCGGTCGCGAGGTGCGGGTGGGGCGCGACGCTCGGATCAGTGCCGCGGGGTTGGGCCGCGGCGCCGGGTACCAGCGCCGCGGCACGTGTCTTTCGTCAGCGCCGCCGGATGCGGCGGGCCTCGGCGACCGTCCGCAGGCGCATCGCCCAGGCGACGAGCATGCCCGACAGGCCGAGCAGGACGGCGACCGCCAGCTCGAACGACGAGGCCGTCGCAGTGCGCGCCGGCGACGTGTCCGTGGCGGGCGGGGTCACGGTGACGCCCGCGACGCCACCGGTCGGGGCCTCGCCACCGATCGGAAGCTCGCTGCCGGTCGGGGCCGGCTGCTCGGATTCGGCCGGAAGCTCGCTGCCGGTCGGCGACGGAGCCTCGGACTCGGCGGGAAGCTCGCTCCCGGTAGGCGAGGGGCTCTC
>DASTEU010000151.1:0-19042 GCA_035709325.1 Candidatus Limnocylindrales bacterium
GTGCTCGTCGACGGCATGCGCGGCCGGTCCTCGCTCTGGTACCGCGTCCGCGTCAACCTCATCCACGTCCCCGAGGCCGACCGGCCGCCGCAGGAACCCCTCGATCCGGACTACGACCCGTGGGAGGGCTACGAGTGGCCGGATCGGAGCGGCCAGCTGGAGCGGGCGCCGCGAAAGAAACGAGCCGACGCGTGAGCGCCGTCCGAGTCATGTGGCAGGCCTGCCTGCCACCCTCGGTGAGACCGCCGCTTCAGCCGCTCCCTGCTCGATCCTACCGGTCAGATTCGGCCGTTACGGCCGTTTCGAGTCCTCCAACCGGCGAGGGAACGCGCCGCCGGGGACCAACCGCTTTCAGCCGCTCCGTGATCGATCCCACCGGTCAGATTCGGCCGTTACTGCCGTTTCGAGTCCTCTAATCGGCGATTCGATCGACGCCACCGGACACGGAAGCCACTGGGACGCGCCGTCCCCGGACCAACCCCGGGAATTGTCCGGTGGCAGCGAGCAAGCCCGCCGCCTGGTCGGGTGGGAGGCGGGCCCAGCGGCCTGCCGGGAGCGTCGCCTGCTCCCGGGCTCATGTACGCACCGGGGTGGTGATGGGGCGCTTGCCCGACCAGCGACCCGCCCTCAAAGCCTGTGGCGACCCGGCCCACGCGTACGGTGAGTGTGGCGGCGAGCTCGCCCTGGGCGTTACCCGCCCGGGGCGGACGTACCACCACGGGCGGTGGTAGACGGGGGTTTCGGACGGGGACGAGAGGCAAAGCAATCGACCCCCGGCGGTCGCCCGCCGGAGGTCAAGTCGCGCGCTCGCCCGTGACTAGTTGTTCGGGTTGTCGAACGTGGCCGGGCCGTAGATGACCTGGCCGCCCTGCTCGATCGTCAGCGTGGCGCTGAGGATGCCGGAGCTGACCGGGTTGACGCCCTTCCAGTTGCCGTTCGGGCAGCCGGCCACCTTGCCGCTGACCTCCGGGGCCGGGGCGTCGAGCGACACCGTGATGTTGAGCTCGCCGCGCCCGTTGTGGTCGGAGTTGCCGAGGTCCTGGGTACCGGTGCCGGTGGCCGGGACCGGGTTCTGGCCGGGAGCCTCGTTGCCGCCCTTGTTGCGGCAGGTGTAGGTGACGGTGCCCTCGACCTCCAGGGTGGCGATGGCCGGCTGGTTGCCGAGACCGCTCGCCTCGCCCGTGGCCGTGACCGAGGTCGTGCCGTTGAAGGTGACGTCCGGGCCGGCTTTCCAGTTGACCGCCGCGAGGGCGACGGCCGCGGTGAACGCGAGGACCGTCAGTGCGGCGGCGAAGCTGCTGAGAATGCGACGCATGGCTGGATTCGCTCCTGTCTTCTCTCTCCGCCCCCCGGCGAAACCCTCGGATGTCGAGGAGGCAGCGATAGCGTGTCGCCGCCCCTTCGGGTCGCCTTAAGGTCGGACTAGTGCGGTGCGCGATGGTTGCGGCACGCCGCAGCGGGGCTCCGCGGGCCGCGGCGGCCGTGCGCTCTCGATCGAGCCCTAGAAGGTCCCCGGGAAACTCCGCGAGATGCCGCTCGTCTCGTCGGTGACCGTCACATTCGTGAAGCGCACCGTCATCGGAGGCGTGCAGTCCGGCTGGAACGTGGCGGTGAGCGTGAGGCTGAATTCGGCCTTCCCGTTCTGGACGGGGAAGTCGCCTTCGGCCGAGACGCTCTCCTTGTTCGCGGCCTTCGGGTGCTTGCTCCCGGGGTTGATGCACTCGGCCGTCGCGGTGACGACGATGTGCACCTGATCCTCGTTACCGAGGCCCGCTTCCTTGCCGCTGACGATCAGGCTGTTCCCCTCTCGCGTGACCGACAGGGTCACGAAGTGGGGGCTGCCCGCAAGAGTGGTCGTCGCGGCGAGACTCGCGACGAGCGCTGCGGCGAGCAACGCTCGGATCACACGTGACATGGATCGACTCCTTCGCATGGCGGATTCCCGACCCGCCGGGACGCGGCCGCGTGCGGCCGACGGCGGACCCGGGATGGTTCGAACCCCGAGACCGGCTCGATCGGCATAGGCACACCCCCTGCTCGGCGCCGGCCCGTCAGGCGCCGCCGAGCCGCGGCTCGGGGAACGGTGAACGGCTGCTCCACCCCTCGGATCGGAGCCGCGTCCCGCGAGCGGCGAACGCCCGGCGGCTCGCCTCGCGAACTGGCGCGTCGCCTCAACTCCCCCGGAATGACGGTAGGCGGGTCCGACGCCACCCTCGGCGGGCCGGCCCGCGGCCCCCTGATCCCGCCACCCAGGCGTGGCGGACGAGTGCGTTTACAAGGCCCTCAATGACGCACTCGAGGTGAGTAGTGTCCTAGTCCATTCGTACTACGTCAAGGGAGTACGAAGGTCCTATCGGCGAGTTCGGGCGGCGTCCGCCGGGCCCTCGCCTGGGCCCGCGGGCCTCATTGACCAGCCCGTGTAGTGATACGGGCGTTTGCCCGACCAGCGAGCTGCCCTCCGAAGCTTCGGGCGAGCCGGAGCACGCGTACGGTGGGAGTGGTGCGGACTCGCCGTGGGCGGTACCCGCCGGCGCGCGGATGTACCACTACCGGGGTTGGTAGACGGGGGGCCGGAGGCTCCGCGACGGCCAGCCTACCCGCCGAAGATCTGCTGAATCAGATAGGGAGCGGTTTCCTCGAGCTGGTCGTAGCGGCAATCCGCCGGCTGCTTGTCAGGGCGCCAGCGCTTGAACGTCGTGCCGTGGCGGAAGCGATCGCCCTGGAGGTGGTCGTAGGCGACCTCGCACACGAGCTCGGCGCGGAGCGGCTCCCACGAGAGGTCCTTGCCCCGATTCCAGCGTGACGTCGCCCCGGGCAGGCGCTGGCCGGCCTCCTCGGCCGCGGCCGCCCACTCGGCCCACTCGCCCCACGGGTGCCCATCGAGCGCGTTCTCGCGGAACGGCGCGAGCTCCTGGAGGACCGCCGCTCGTCGATCCCAGGTGAACGACGATGTCACGCCGACGTGGTGGAGCGTCCCGGCGTCGTCGTACAGCCCCAGGAGCAGCGACCCGACGTGCGTCCCCGGCCCGTTCTTGTGCCAGCGGAAGCCGGCGACGACGCAGTCGGCGGTCCGCTGGTGCTTGATCTTGAGCATCGCCCGCTTTCCGGGCTGGTACCTGTCGGCCAGGCGCTTGGCGATGACGCCGTCGAGCCCGGCGCCCTCGAAACGGTGGAACCAGTCCTCGGCGAGCGCCCGGTCGGTCGTGGCGGGGGTAAGGTGGACCGGCGCCTCGACGCCGGCGAGGGCCGCCTCGAGCCGGGCCCGGCGCTCACCCTGGGGCACGTTCCGGAGGTCCTCGTCGCCGAGGGCCAGCAGGTCCCACGCGACGAACGAGGCCGGCGATTCGCCGGCCAGCATCTTCACCCGTGAGACGGCAGGATGGATCCGCAGCAGCAGCGATTCGAACTGGAGTTCGCCGTCACGTTCGATCACGACTTCGCCATCGAGGATGCAGCGGTCGGGCAGTGCGGCGCGCAGCGGGTCGGCGAGCTCCGGAAAGTAGCGATCGAGCGGCTTGAGGTCGCGCGACTGGGTGTAGATCTCCTCGCCGTCGCGGAACACGATCGCTCGGAAGCCGTCCCACTTCGGCTCGAAAAGCCAGCCGTCGTCGGTGGGGAGCTTGTCGCTCGGCTTTGCCAGCATCGGCTCCAGCGGCGGGTCGAAGGGCAGGTGCACGGCGACGAGTGTACCCGCCGACCACTGACGGCTACGGACCGAACAGCGGGCCTAACGCGTCGCGGGCCCGCTCGCGGGCCAGATTCCAGGCCGGCCAGCCGGTCGCGGCGGGGCGGTTCAGCTCGGCCCAGCGGTCGGCCAGGTCGGTCATGACGATCTCGCGGTCCGCAACCGACAGCGCCGGCAGGGCGGCGACGAGCGCCGGGACCCCGTCGTCGCCAAGCGAGATCGCGTACCAGACGTCGAGCCCGGTCCGGCCGTCCGCCGGCACGCGGGCAGGATCGACGAGCCGGCCGACGTTCTCGTCGGCAACGTGGCGCTGGGCGCCGACGGCGTTGACGCCCACGAGGACCGCGACCGCCGCGATCGCCAGCAGGTGGCCGAGCCAGCGAAGCCGGTCGCGGGCGAGCAGTACCGATCCGCCGGCGATCCCGATGCCCATCCAGGCGATCGTGGCGTAGACGTAGAAACGGAGCTCGGTCCAGCCGTAGGCCTCCTGGTAGAGGCGCAGCCGGAGCCCCGCCGAAGCGAGGATCGCCGCGGTCAACAGCGCCAGCACCAGGGCCGCCCCGACGAACGCCCGGCCGCGATGTTCGACGATGCCGTGGAGGACGATCACGAGCCCGGCCGCGAGGCCGGTCGCCGCGACGAGCTCGAAGAAGCCACGCCTGGCGTAGTCGGCGTAGGTGATCCCGGCCGCCGCCAGGGTGTCGAGTCCGCCGAAGAGGTAGGCGAGCTGGAGCCCGACGAACAGCCCGAAGAGGCCGACCACCGCGGCAAGGACGGTCAGCGCCTCGGTCTCGCCGAGGCGCGGGTACGCGGGAGCCGGGCTCGCGACGGCGGCACCGAGCGATTGCATCGCCGGAACCGGCCGGGCCGGCTCGACCGCCATCTGCGGATCGATCCCGCCCGCCACCGCGAGCAGGCCGGCGACCAGCCAGGCGATCCCGAACGCGAGACCCGCCCGGTCGACGATCCCGCCGAGATCGATCTGCCAGTCGAACAGGTTGCCGGCGATTGTCGCGAAGACCGCGTCGGCCGAAGCGAAGAGGGCGCCGAAGACGAGCAGCACCGGCACCGCGAGGAGCAGTCCCCGCGCGATCGGGGCGAGGTGTGGCGGGATCCGCCGGCGGGCGGGGGCCGGACCCGCGGCACGGGCAACCAGGCCGGCGACCTTCAGGATCCCGATGAGGGCCCAGCCGACCACGACCGCCCCGAGGGCGCCGACCGCGGCGAACGACCGCCGCGTCACCGCCGCTCCGGCGAACGCCGCCATCGACGCGCCCGTCAACGCCGCCGCGGTCGCCGCGTCGAGGAGCAGCGTGAACGGATCGCTCCGGACGGCCGTCGCCGTGGCGACGAGCGCGGCCGCGATCGGGATCCAGGCGTCCGCCGGGTCGAGGCGACGACCACGGTCGGCGATCCACCAACCGGCGGCAAGGATCGCGGCGGTCAGCAGCACGGCGTTCAGGCCGATGCCGGTCTCGAACAGGATGGCCTGACCTGCGAGCCCGATGATGGATGCCGTCGCGAGGGCCCGAAGGGCGGTGTCTCGATTCATGGCGTGCCTCCGGTCGGACAGGACGAACGGGCCGGCCGCCATGTGTCAGGCGCCCTCGAGGCGGGCGGAACCGCGGGGCCCCGCGCCGCGTCCCGCCGATGCCATGGGCCGAGCACTCCTCGCCTCAGGCCGACATGCGGAGGAACGGGACATGAAGCTCCCGACGTCCGGAGGACTCCGGACCCTTTCGATCGCTTTCCTGCTCCTGATCGCAGCGACGCTCGTGGCGTGCGGCGCGAGCGGGGCCGCGGCGTCGCCGGCACCCGTCGGCGACCAGGCCCAGCGCGGTGGCGCCCCCGCCGCGACCGCGGGGCCGGGCCGCGGCATCGTCGGCGGCGACGATGGCGGCGAGGTCCCGACCGACGCGTTCCGCGACGACGCCCGGATCGTCCGGACGGGCTCCCTCCAGCTCGAGGTCGCCGACGTTCGCGAGGCGCTCACGAGCGCCCGGGCGACGGTCCTCGGGATGGGCGGCTACATCGGCGCGTCGCAGCAGTACAACGACGGCGACGAGATCAGCGCCAACGTCTCGTACCGCATTCCCGTCGATCGCTGGGAGGACGCGCTCGACGCGTTCCGCGCGCTCGGCACCCCGGTCAACGAGCAGACCGACGCGATCGAGGTCACCGATCAGATCGTCGATCTCGAGGCGCGGATCCGGAACCTCAAAGCGAGCGAGACGGCACTCGTCCGCCACGCCTCCGATGCCGTCCGGGTCAGCGACCTGCTCGAGATCGAGGCCCGCCTCAGCGACGTGCGGGGCCAGATCGAGCAGCTCACCGCCCAGCAGCGGAACCTCGAGGACCGGGCCGCTTACGCGACGCTGACCGTCACATTCGGCACCGAGATCCTCGCCGTCCAGCAGACCGCCGAGAAGTGGGATCCGCAGGCCGAGGTCGACCGGGCCGGGGCCAGCCTGCTGGGCTTCGTCCAGGCGCTGACGACCGCCGGGATCTGGTTCGCGATCGTGTGGCTGCCGATCCTGTTCGTCTTCGCAGCGATCGTCGCGCTCGTCGTGTTCGTCGCCCGGAGGTTCGGGTTCCTGCGGCGCCAGTCGCCGATGCCGCCGGCCGCCGCCTGAGCTCGCCGGGCGGGCGCCTGAGCGCGCCGGCGGCCGCCGATCGCCGCGGCCGCGGCGGACCGTCAGCCGGCGCCCGACCCGTCACCAGCGACGAACCCGTCAGCCGGCGGCGTACGGCCGGTATTCGGGCGTCCACATCGCGGCGTCGACGGCGGCCGGGATCGCCGCGTCCGCGAGGGCCGGGCGTCGGCCGCTGAGGCCCGCGTCGCGGATCACCCGGACGACCTCGATCGCGATCTGGCGGGAGACCGACCGCAACTCCGAAATCGGCGGGTAGATCGCGCCGGCCGCAAGCCGCTCCGGACCGGTCAGTGCGGCGATGCGGACCGCCGCGGCGAGGAACGCTTCGTCGGGGATCGTCGCGGCCTCGGCCACGATCGCCCCGAGGCCGACCCCAGGGAAGACGTAGACGTTGTTCGACTGGCCGATCAACCGGCGACGTCCGTCGGGCAGGTCGACCGGGAGGAACGGGCTGCCCGACGCGACGAGCGCCCGTCCGTCGGTCCAGGCCAGCAGGTCGGCCGGCACCGCCTCGCACATGGCGGTCGGGTTCGAGAGCGGCAGGATGATCGGCGTCGAGACGTTGCCGGCCATCGCCCGGACCGCCGCCTCGCCGAAGGCGCCGCAGACGCCGCTCGTCCCGACGAGGATGCCCGGCCGAACCGCCTCGATCACCTCCGCGAGGCCCACCCCGACGCCGTCCGGCCGGTCGGCGAAGCCGAATGCCGCCGCGACCTCGGGCGGCAGGGCGAACGGCGCCTTGTCCTCGTCGAGCACCGGCCGGGCGGCCGTCACGAGGCCGTGCGAGTCGATGAGGACGAGCGCCCGCCGGATCCTCGCCTCGTCCGCGCCGGACCGTCGCATCGCGGCGGCGAGCATCGAGGCGATGCCGATGCCGGCCGCGCCAGCACCGACCAGGACGACGCGCTCGTCCACCAGCCGCCGGCCGCTCACCCGCAGCGCGCTCAGGATGCCGGCGAGGGCGACGGCGCCCGTCCCCTGGATGTCGTCGTTGAAGCTCGGCAGCCGCTCGCGATAGCGGGCCAGGAGCCGGCTCGCGTTGTGCTGCTTGAAGTCCTCCCACTGGAGGATCGCCCCAGGCAGCGTCGTGCGGACCGCCTCGACGAAGGCCTCGACGACCGCGTCGTATGCGGGGCCGCGGAGCCGCGGATGGCGCCATCCGACGTAGAGCGGGTCCTCGAGGAGCGCCGCCCGATCGGTGCCGACGTCGAGCGAGATCGGGAGGGTGAGGCCGGGCGCGATGCCGGCGGCGGCCGTGTAGAGCGCAAGCTTGCCGATCGGGATCGCCATGCCGCCGGCGCCCTGATCGCCGAGGCCGAGGATCCGCTCGTTGTCGGTCGCGACGACCAGGCGGATCCCGGGATGGCCGGCGTTGAGGAGCATCTGGGGGATGCGGTCGACGTCGTCGGGCGTGATCCAGAGGCCACGGGTCCGGCGCAGGATGTGGCTGAACTCCTGGCAGGCGCGACCGACCGTCGGCGTGTAGACGACCGGCAGGAACTCCTCGAGGTTGTCGGCGAGGAGTCGGTAGAACAACGTCTCGTTGCGGTCCTGGAGTGCGGTCAGTCCGATGTAGCGCTCGAGGTCGTCGGTCTTCCGGCGCACATGTTCGAGCTCCAGGGCGAGCTGCTCGTCGATCGTCGCCACGCGCGGCGGCAGGAGGCCGCGCAGGCCCAGTGCGTCACGCTCTTCCGGGCTGAACGCCGCGTCCTTGTTGAGCAGGGGCAACTCCAGGAGCTCGGGGCCGCGGTACGGGACCGGCACGGGGCCGTTTCGGACGAGGAGCGCGTCGATGAGCGGAGCCGGAAGCTTCACGGCCGCAGCGTAGGCCGCCCATCGCCAGGGCCGAGACGGGCGCGGGTCGTCAAGGCGAGGGCCGACCGGCCCCGGCGAGCGGGCCGTCCGGCATGGCAGGATTCCGGGCGTGACGGAGCAGGCGACGCGCTACGATCGGATCGCCGCGGGCTATGCGCGCTGGTGGGCGCCGGTCCTCGCCCCGCGGGCCAGGGCCCTCCTCGACTGGCTCGAGCCGGCCGTGGCGGCGGGCGCCAGGCGGTTGATCGACGTCGGCACCGGAAGCGGGACGCTGGCGATCGAGGCGATCCGGCGCTGGCCCGAGGTGACGGTCGTCGGGATCGACGCGTCGCGCGGCATGGCCGAGTTGGCCGAGGCGGAGGCCGATCGGCTCCTCTCACCGTCCGAACGACGCCGATTCGACGTCCGCGTCGCCTTTGCCGACGAGCTGCCGTTCGAGGGGGACGCCTTCGATGCAGCGATGTCGTCGTTCGTCTTCCAGCTCGTCCCGAACCGAGCCCGGGCGCTGCGCGAGGCCGGCCGCGTCATCCGCCCGGGTGGATTCCTCGCATACGTCACGTGGCTCCGCGACGAACGCATCTTCCGGCCGGACCTCGAGTTCGACGCGGCCCTCGACGACATCGGGCTCGGCGAGTCAGACGAGGACGAGCGGGACGGAGAGGATCGGCCCGGCGACATCCCGAGCGTGGAGTCGGCGATCGCCCAGCTCCGCCGCGCCGGCTTCCGGGACGTGCACGCCGAGGCGACGACGCTCGAGTACCCCTTCGACGTCGAGGGCTACGTCGGGTTCATCGCCGAGTTCGACGAGGAGGACTTCGTCTCGAATCTTGAGCCCGAGATCCGGACGCGGCTGCTCGACCGTTTCCGGGCGCGGCTCGCGGCACTCCCGCCGGACGCGCTTGTCCTGCGCCTGCCGGTCGTCGCCGCGAGCGGGAGGCGCGGGTGAACGTCGGGGTCGTCGGTCTCGATCACGTCCAGCTGTCGATGCCGACCGGCGGCGAGGCGGCCGCCCGCCGGTTCTACGGCGAGCTGCTCGGCCTGCGCGAGGTGCCCAAACCCAAGGAGCTCGTCCGCCGCGGCGGCTGCTGGTTCGTCGGGCCCGGCGGCATGGCGATCCACCTCGGCGTCGACCAGCGTTTCATGGCTGCGAAGAAGGCCCACCCCTGCCTGATCGTCGTCGACGTCGAGGCAGCCCGCCGGGTGCTCGTCGAGCACGGCGTCCACGTCGGTGACGACGATTCGGGCCTCGCGGTTCGGCGGATCTACGTGGAGGACCCGTTCGGCAACCGGATCGAGCTGGTCGAGGCGACCGACGCGGGGTTCACCGAGCGGCGGTAGGTTCCCGCGCCTGCCCGTCAGCCTTCCGAGCCGGCGCCTTCGGCCTGCGCTCCGCCCTCGGCGGGCGGCGCGCCCTCCACACCGGCCTCGGCCGCCTCCTCGCCTTCGGCAACCTCCTCGCCCTCGGCAGCGACCGGGACCTCCTCGACCTCGACGCGCGGCGCCTGGACCTTGGCGACGACGTCGTCGGGGTCGCTCAGGAGCGTCACGTCGTCGGGGATCGTGAGGTCGCGGACGTGGATCGACGCGTCGAAGTCGACGAGGCTCTCGATCGAGTATTCGATCGACTGGGGCAGGTGGTCCGGCAGGGCCTTGATCTTGACGCTCTCGATCCCGTGGAGCAGGGTGCCGCCGTCGTCGACCACGGCCGCCGAGGTCCCGATCGGAACAAGCGGCACGTCGACCGTCAGCTCCTCGGTCATGCGCACCAGGAAGAGGTCGACGTGGAGCGGGCGGCGGGTCACCGGATGGACCTGGACTCCCTGGATGAGGACCGGCTGGGCCTTCTTGCCGCCGACCGAGAGGTCGACGAGCGCGTTCGGCCCGGTCTTCCGGCGCAGCAGCTCGAAGTCATGGGTGTCGACGCTCACGTTCGTCGAGTCGAGGCCGTGGCCGAAGACGACGGCTGGCAGGCGCCCGGATCGGCGCAGGCCGGCGACGCGCTTGCCGGTGATGTCGCGCGGCTCGGCGCTGAGGGCGGGACGGGCGGAGGTGGCGGTGGCCATCGGGCTGGAGAACCTCGGTTGAGCGGTCGTCTTGAGGGGTCGTCTGGAGCGGTCATATGCGCCGCAGGCGCGTCTCGCCGGCGATCGCCGGGGCGCCCGAGAACGGCGCACACCTTATCACGCCTCGTGATCGCGGCTCGTGATCCCGCCCGCAGCCGGCCGCGGCTCAGGGCTCGGAGGCACGCTCGGTGTAGCATCGCGGCGTGTCCTCCACCATCCTCATCGTCGAAGACGAGTTCGCCGTCGCCCGCGGGATCCAGTACGCGCTCCAGCAGGAGGGATACCAGGTGGCGGTGGCCCGTTCCGGCGAGGAGGGTCTCGACTTCGCCACCAACCAGGCGCCGGACCTCGTCGTCCTCGACGTTCGGCTGCCCGGCATGGACGGCTTCGAGGTGCTCCGCCGCCTCCGGGCGGCCGGCTCCAAGGCGCCGGTCCTCGTCCTGACGGCCCGCGACGACGAGGTCGACAAGGTCATCGGTCTCGAGCTCGGCGCCGACGACTACCTGACGAAGCCATTCGGCCTGCGCGAGCTGATGAGCCGGATCAAGGCGCTGCTGCGACGAGCGTACGGCGACCTGGCCGACGCCGCCGGCGGCCGGGTCATCCGCCACGGCGATCTCGTCATCGACCTCGAGCGGCGGCGGGTCCAGCGGGGCCAGCGCCGGATCAGCCTGACCCCGACCGAGTTCGAGATCCTGCGCCACCTCGCCTCGCGGCCCGGCCGCGTGTACACCCGAAGCGAGCTCCTCGAGCTGCTGCGCGACTACGAGGCGCTCGACCAGGACGAGAAGACGATCAACGTCCACGTCAGCCACCTGCGCGACAAGATCGAGGACGACCCGGCCGTACCCGCGTTCGTCCTGACGGTCCGGGGTGTCGGCTACGCATTCGCCGAACGCTGAGGCGCCGCGCGGGCGCCTGCCGCTCCTCCGCCGCCTGGCACCGCGGACGTTCCAGGCTCGCCTCACCCTCGGGTTCGTCGGCGTCGTCGCACTGACCCTCGCCCTCGTCTCGATCTTCGTCGTCAACCGGCTCGACGACTACTTCACCCGCCAGCAGCAGACCGACCTGACCCACCGGGCGAACGTCGTCGCGAGTTACGTCGACGGGATCGCGGCCGAGGTGGAACAGGCCACCGGCCGCCCGGTCATCGGGGCCGACGGCATGGTCAATCCGGCGGTGCTCGCCCTGCTCGAGACCCAGGCAACGACCCTCGCCGACCTGCTCGCCCAGGCCGACGTCGACATCGTCCTCGGCGTCTTCGCCGAGGGCGTCGGCTTCGTGCCCGCGACCAACGGCACGTTCCATGCCGAGCTCCAGGGAGATCCGGTCGCCGGCCAGTCGCGCGAGAACCTCCGCGCCGACCCGTACTGGCACCAGTCGACGCGGAGCCGCTTCCCGTACGTCATCGAGGTCACGCTCTCGAACCCGTACACGTTCCGCCAGACCGCGATCGCCAACGTCACGAGCCTCCTCGCCGCCGTCGGCGTCGTCGCCCTGGGCCTCGCGATCGTCGTCGCCGCGGGCACCGCGCTCCGCTTCACGACACCGCTCCGCCGCCTGACCGAGGCCTCCCGATCGCTCGCCGAAGGCGATCTGAGCAAACGAATCGAGCTCACCGACGCGCGGGCCGGATCGTCGGAGCTGAGCGAGCTGGCGATCCAGTTCAACGCGATGGCCGACCGGCTCGAGGAGAGCGTCGCGATCATCCGCCACGACCGCGACCGGAGTCGCGACTTCCTGGCCGACGTCTCGCACGAGCTGCGCACGCCGATCGCCGCCCTGTTGACCTTCAATGAGCTCCTGACCGCCCAGGCCGGCCAGGACCCCGCGGCCCGGACCGAATTCCTCGAGGCGAGTCGCGTCCAGCTCGAACGCCTCGACTGGCTGGCCCAGAACCTGCTCGAGCTCTCCAAGCTCGACTCGGGGCTCGTCCTCCTCGATCTCCGGCCGGACGACGTGCGGGCCGCCGTGGAATCGGCGGTGGAGCAGGCGATGCCGGCGGCGAACCGGCGCGGCGTCTCGCTCTCGTTGACCCTGCCCGATGCCCCGCTCCGGATCCGCCACGATCCGCAGCGCGTCGGCCAGGTCGTGACGAACCTCGTCGCCAACGCGATCAAGTTCACCCCGCCCGGCGGCTCGATCACGGTCGCGGTGACGCCTCACCGGGACGGCGCCCGGATCGAGGTGAACGACACCGGTGTCGGGATCGACGCGAGCGAGCTGCCCCGGATCTTCGACCGGTTCTACCGAGGCTCGCGGGCCAACGAGGCACGCAGCAGCGGCAGCGGCCTCGGCCTCGCGATCGTGCGTTCGATCGTCGACATGCACCGCGGCACGGTAACCGTCGAGAGCAGCCTCGGCACTGGCTCGCGCTTCGCGGTCTTCCTGCCCCGCGATCCACGCGTCGAGGAGGGGCCGGACGCGACGGATCCGGGCGCCGTCGCCGGACCGGCCGTCCACGAGCCCGGCGGAGACGTCGGGACGGCAGATCGTCCGGAGGACGTCACGCACATGGGACCGGCTGGATCGCTCGATGCAAGCGGGCCGAAGATGGTGGATTCTTCACCGACCGGGGCCCCGAGCCTGAACCGGGAGTCCTCAGGCTGAGGATGTCGCTCGCCCACCGCCGTGCCGGACGCACACGAACCGAGACGGGACCCCCATGACCGATCACCGAAACCCGGATCCCAACGCCGAGACGCAGCCACATGAGACGGCCGCGTTCACGCCGCCGCCACCCGGCGCCCCGATCGAACCGCCGCCCGATGCGGCGGCGTCGGGCACCGTGAGCGAGGGGCCCAGCGGCTGGGGGACGCCGCCTGCAGAGGGCGCCTCGTTCTCGCCGCCGCCCGAGCCACGGAGCGACTGGGCCTCGCCGCGCTGGACCGAGCCCGACCCAACGCCGACCCCGGAGCGCTGGTTCGAGACCGTGCCCCGGGCCCGCGTCGAGGCGGAGTCGTCGCGCGGCGGCGGCGCAGGCGCCGGCGTCGTCCTCGGGGCCGCGCTCCTCTCCGCGGTCCTCGCGTCGGGCGGCACCTTCGCCGCGCTCACCGCGAGCGGGGCCCTCGACCGTCCGCCGCCGGCACCCACGACCAACGCCTCGGACGCGACCGTCCGCCAGCCGATCACGATCGACGAGTCGTCGGCCATCGTGGACGTCGCCGCCAAGGCCGGGCCGGCGGTCGTCTCGATCATGGTCGCGGGCGTCGACCCGACCGCACCCGACCTCGAGCAGCAGGGCGTCGGGTCCGGCGTCATCTTCGATTCGAACGGCTGGATCCTGACGAACCGCCACGTCGTCGCCGGCAGCGACAGCCTCACGGTCGAGCTTCAGAACGGGCTCCGCTATGAGGGCTCGATCTACGGGATCGACACGCTCACGGACCTCGCGATCGTCAAGATCGACGTCGACGGCCTGCCGGCCGCGTCGCTCGGCGACTCCGACAACCTGCGGGTCGGCCAGCTCGTCGTCGCCATCGGAAGCCCGCTGGGCACGTTCTCGAACACGGTCACAAGCGGCATCGTCTCGGCGACCGGTCGGGCGATCCAGACCGAGGGCGGGAACCTCGACAACCTCATCCAGACCGACGCCGCGATCAACCCCGGCAACAGCGGCGGCCCGCTCCTCGACGCGTCCGGCGCGGTCGTCGGGGTCAACACGGCGATCGCCCGCGATTCGTCGGGGATCGGCTTCTCGATCCCGATCAACCTGGCAAAGCCGCTCATGCAGCAGGCGCTCGCCGGCGAGGAGCTCCAGCGGCCGTTCATCGGCATCCGCTACGAGCCGATCGACGCCCAGAAGGCGCGTGACGAGAACCTGCCCGTCGAGCAGGGCGCCCTCGTGGCCCGCGAGCCCGACCCCGCCGGCCGGCCGCCGATCACGCGCGGCAGCCCCGCCGCCGCGGCGGGGATCGAGGCCGGCGACATCATCACCGCGATCGACGACATCACGATCGACAGCCAGCATCCGCTCAACGCGGTCCTCTCCCAGTTCGCGCCCGGCGACACGATCACGCTGCACATCCTGCGCGGTGGTGAGACGCTCGCGATCGACGTCACGCTGGCGATCCGGCCCGCCAACCCCTGAGGCATTCGCAGGAACGGACCGCGGGGGCGTCGCAAACGGGCTGTCAGCCACTGGGGCGGCGGCGCCAGATCTCGACGGCGGCGTGATCGAGCGGGCCGCCGAGGGCGACCTCGGGCTTGCGGATCCGGATGCCGACCTCGGTGACGGGGAACTCGGCGAGGATCTCGTGGCTGAGCGCCTCGGCCAGCGCTTCGAGCAGCCGGTACGACGTCGACTCGACGATCTGGCGCGTCGCCTCGTAGACGCGGGCGTAGTCGACCGACTTGTCGAGGTCGTCATCGATGCCCGCGGGCTGGAGGTTGAGCACGAGCTCGACGTCGACATGGAACGGCTGGGGGGTCGTCAGCTCGTGGTCGTAGTACCCGTGACGGCCCTGGAACCGCATGTTCGAGAGGACGATCCGGTCGCTCAGCGCGCGTCTCCTTGGCCGGTGGCCGGCGGCCGCCATCCGCGGATGATCGCATCCGCGGTCCGCGCCGCGCGAACGTTCGCCTCGACGTCGTGGACCCTGACGATGTCGATACCGGCGGCGATCCCGAGCGCGGTCGTCGTCAGCGTGGCCTCGAGCCGCTGATCGGCGGGCAGGTCGAGGATCCGACCGAGCGTCGACTTGCGCGACGTGCCGAGCAGGATCGGCCGGCCGAGGACCCGGAGCGCTGCCAGCCCTTGGAGGAGCTCGACGTTGTGTTCGGCGGTCTTGCCGAACCCGAATCCCGGGTCGACGATGATCCGATCCTCCGCGACACCGGCCCCGACCGCCCGCCCGATCGCGGCCCGGAGGTCGGCGACGACCTCGGCGATGAGGTCGGCGTAGACGGCTTCGGCGCGGTTGTGCATCAGGACGATCGGGACGCCGCGGTCCGCGGCGACCCGGGCGAGCCCATCGTCCTCGGCGACGCCCCACACGTCGTTGACGAGATCGGCGCCGGCGGCGAGGGCGGCCGAGGCGACCGCGGGCTTGGTCGTGTCGACGCTGAGCGGCACCTCCGGGAGGGCTGCTCGGAGCGCGGCGACGACCGGGACGACGCGGCCGGCCTCCTCGTCCTGAGCAACGGGGGCGTGCCCCGGCCGGGTCGATTCGCCGCCGACGTCGAGCACGTCGGCCCCGGCGGCGACCATCGCCCGGCCCTGGGCGACCGCACGATCGACGAC
The DNA here is from genome assembly GCA_035709325.1 of Candidatus Limnocylindrales bacterium. Taxonomy (GTDB): domain Bacteria; phylum Chloroflexota; class Limnocylindria; order Limnocylindrales; family CSP1-4; genus CF-46. The sequence continues at coordinate 15,460 of DASTEU010000151.1, forward strand.
CCCGTTCGACCCTGACGCCAGCAGGCCATCGCCCGAGAACGAATCGGGGGTCGCGTTGACGATGCCCATGACGTACGTCCGCTTGCCCCAGTCGAACACCCGTTGCCCGATCGTCATCGGCGCCGGCGTCGCCGGCCGCGTTCGCCCGCCGGTCACGTGGCGAGCGCCTCGGGCGGGTCCCGCAGCAACGGGTCGTCGACGAGCCGTGCCCGGGCGAAACCGACGAGGTAGAGCGAGCCCGCCACGACGACGGGGCCGTCGGCGCCGGCGATCGCCGCGCCGAGCGCCGCCCCGGGATCGGGTTCGACCGTGACGGTCACGTCCGGGCGCGCCGCGAGCCAGGCCGCCCCGAGCTCGTCGGCGGCGAGGGCCCGTGGCGCGTCGATCCGGGTGGCGACGATCCGGGCGCCCTCGAGCGCCCGCGCGGCCGCGAGCGCCGCGACGATGCCGCCGACGTCCTTGTCGGCCATCGAGGCGACGACGAGCGTGATCGGGCCCGGCCGCAGGAACGGCCGCAGGTCGTCGAGGGCAGCCGCGAGGGCAGCCGCGCCGGCGGGATTGTGTGCCCCGTCGAGCAGGACCTCGCGGCCGGCGACCTCGAGCAGCTCGAGCCGGCCGGGCCAGCGGGCGGCGGCGAAGCCGGCGAAGCGGTCGGAGTCGGGGACGTCGGCGATCCCGGCCTCGCCGAGGGCGTCGAGCAGTGCATGGGCGACCGCCGCGTTCGCGGCCTGGTGGCGGCCGCGGAGCCCGACGAACGTCCGGCCGAGCCGCGGCAGCTCGACCTCGATCCCGTCGCGCGAGAGGCCGACGACCGGCGGCGGCTCGACGACGGTGAGCGGAGCGCCCATCCGGCGGGCCCGGCGGCGGACGATCGCGAGCGCCTCACCGGTCGCGCCGGTCACCGCCACGTCGCCGCGCTCGATGATCGCCGCCTTCTCCCGGGCGATCGCCGCGATCGTCGGGCCGAGCCGGTCGGTGTGGTCGAGATCGACGTTCGTGATGGCCGCGACGCCGCCGTCCCAGGCGTGGGTCGCGTCAAGCCGCCCCCCGAGCCCGACCTCGACGAGGGCCAGATCGACGCCCTCGTCGGCGAACCAGCGGAACACCATCGCGGTGAGCAGCTCGAACTCGGTCGGCTCGCCGAGGCGCCTGGAGACATGGTCGGCGGCCGACAGGGCGCGGTTCGTGAGCGCCGCGAACGTCGCCGGGTCGACGGGCCGGCCGGCGATCTGCATCCGCTCGCGGTATGTCACCAGGTGCGGCTTGGGCGTCTCGCCGGCCCGCAGGCCCGCCGCCCGGACGGCGGCCGCGGCGAGGGCCAGGACGCTGCCCTTGCCGTTCGTGCCTGCGACGAGCGCGCCGCGGATCCCGAGATGCGGATCGCCGAGCTCGCGGAGCAGCGCCCGCGTCCGGCCGAGACCCAGCCTGACTCCGAAGCGGCCGCGTTCGGCAAGCGCCCGGAGCGCCTCGGCGTAGTCGTCGCCGGTCGTCACTCGCGCGTCAGGTCGTCCTCGTAGAAGACGCACTGGTTGAAGCGCGGCGTCAGGCATACGTCGTTGACGTAGCCCTGCTCCATATGGACGCCGCCCCGCAGCTGGCAGCGGGAGACGTTCGCGTCCTGACGGATGAGCGCCTTGAGCAGGTGCGGCGCCTGGATCGGAATCGCCCCGCGCGAGCCGGTCATGTAGAAGTGGGGGCAGACGTTCCGCCGCAGGTTCGGCAGACCGAATCCGGCCCGGGCGACCGGCAGCGGCGGTAGTCCGCGAGGCGCCTGTGCGGCTCGGCTGAGGGGGGACGGCGCGACCCGCGCGATCGGCCCGATGCCGAAGGCCGGTCGTCCGGCCGGTCCTGACGGGCGATCGCTCTTTCGGTCTCGTGCCTGCACTCCATCCCTCGGAAGCGGCGCGCGACATGGGTCGTCACGCGCGCCGACCGCGCAAGACTACAACGCTCCGCATCGATCCGACTTGCTCGGCCCGCTCGCGGGCCGAGCGGCGCACAAGGGCGCCTCGCCCCGAGGGACGCGGCGCACCGCGATGCCGCCCGAGCGTCACGCACGCCTACCGCCACTCGTCCCCGCGACATGACCGGCCCCCACCGATCGACGAGGTCCGCGACCGGTGCGACGCGCCGCGTGTCACAATCGGCCCGATGACGACGCGCGGCGGACGACCGGCCCATGTCCGGCCCCGGCCGCCCTCCACCGGCCGCCCGGCCCCGGTCAAGGTCCGCGCCCGAACGACTCCGGCGGGCCGCTCGTCCCACCGTCGCGTCGAGCGGACGCGGCGGATGCCCTTCCCGATTCAGCTCCTCTTCGTGGCGGCGATCGTCGCCCTCGGCGGCGGCGTCCTGTTCGTCGCGTCAGGCGGCCTGGGACGGGTCGCGGCGGCGTTCGGTTCGACGTTCACCGGTTTCGTCGAGGATCTGACCGCGACCCCCGTGCCGACCTCGACGCCGACCGCGCTCGGCGATTCGCCGGTCCTCGAGGAGCCGACCGAGCCGTATACGAACCAGCCCAACGTCGACCTCGTCGGCAGGATCCCCGACGAGCTCGTCGGCAGCCAGACGAGCCGGATCCGGATCTACCTCGCGATCGGCGAGCAGGACCCGGCGCCGCTGACCGAGATCCCGATCGGGCGGACGCAGCGGTTCATCGTCCCAGGCGTCGTCCTCGTCGAGGGACCGAACGCGTTCAGCGCGACGATCGTCAACGACGGCGGCGAGTCCGACCCCTCGCCGACCGTGACGTACGTCCTCGACGCGACGAAGCCGCGGATCGTGCTGTCGGCGCCGGCCGGCGGCGCGGTCGTCAACGCGAAGTCGGTGAAGATCGAGGGCGAGACCCAGTCGCGCAGCGACATCCAGGTCCGGAACGCGACGTCCGGCGCGATCGCCACCGGCCAGGCCGACGAGAACGGCGATTTCTCGGTGATCCTGCCGCTCGTGGCCGGGACGAACGACATCGGGGTGACGGCGGTCGATCCGGCCGGCAACGAGAACCACGCGGTGATCTCCGTGCGCCGCGGCAATGGAGCCCTCACGGCGGCGATTGGCGCGTCCGCCTCCAAGGTCAAGCGTTCGAGCCTGCCGAGCCGCATCGAGCTCCACGTCTCGGTCGCCGACCCGGATGGGCGGCCGCTCGAGGGTGCCGGGATCACGTTCTCCCTGGCCGTGCCGGGCGTCCCGGCCGTGACGTCGAAGACGATCCAGACCGGCGGCGACGGCGTCGCCCGCTGGACCACGACGATCCCCAAGGGCGCGACGACCGGCCAGATCTCGGCGGTGGCGATCGTGAAGACCTCGGCCTTCGGCGAGATCACCGACCGGACCGTCATCACGATCGTCAAGTAGCGCTCGCCGAGGGCCCTCCCGGGCCCGGCCGCCGCGCGTGCCGCGACCCACCTGCCCGAACCGCTCGACGGCGGCGGTCGTCGCAGCTACCATCCGCACATGCCACCGTGGCACTGTCCGCACTGCGCGACGCCACAGCCGATCGCCGCCCGCTGCTGGGTCTGCCGCCGATCCTCGACGAGTTGCGCGACGTGCCGCCACTTCCGCGTCTCGGTCGCGGCCAACGTCGGCT
>DASTEU010000152.1:0-3517 GCA_035709325.1 Candidatus Limnocylindrales bacterium
CGGAGCGGCGTCTGCATGCTCGTCGAGGCAAAGGGTTACCCGGTGGGCCTGGCCGAACACGAGGCAACGATCGCACCGGACGCCGACAGCCCCGTCGCGAGCGCGGTCCGGTCCGGCCGGCCGGTCGAGGTCGGCTCGCCGGAGGCCTGGCGGCACCAGTTCCCGAGGAGCTCGAACACGCTGACGATGACCGGCACGCGCGCGATCGCGGCCCTGCCGCTCGGCGAGGGCGACGAGGTCGCCGGCGTCCTCGTCCTGGGCTGGGCGACCGCCGCGCCCGCCGGCGATCGCCGGTCGGTCCTGGCGGCGATCGTCGACCAGGGCGCCCAGGCGCTCGAGCGGGCCCGGCTCCACGCCCAGGAGCGCGATGCGCATCGCCTGCAGGAGGCCTTCGTCAGCGTCATCTCCCACGAGCTGCGAACGCCGATCACGACGATCCTCGCCGGCTCGCGGATCCTCCGTCGACGGGTCCGGAGCGCCCCCCTTGCCGCAGATCTTGCGGCCGACATCGAGGCCGAGGCCGACCGTCTGGCACGGATCGTCGAGGATCTGCTGGTCCTGAGCCGCCTGGAACGCCGCAACCTCGAGATCGCCCAGGAGCCCGTGCACCTCTCGCACCTCGTCGAGCGCATCGTCGCGTCGGAGTCGCGGCGCTGGCCGAACCGGACGTTCGTCGGGCCCGGGCACGTCGGCGTGGCCGTCGCCCGGGGCGAGGAGACGTACGTGGAACAGGTCCTCCGGAACCTCCTCTCGAATGCGGCGAAGTATTCGCCCGAGGGATCCACGGTCGAGGTCGCGGTCGAGGCCGACGGTCCGCGGACGACGGTGCGCGTCCTCGACGAGGGGCCGGGCATCGCCCGCCAGGAGCTCCACAAGCTGTTCACGCTCTTCTATCGCTCGCCGTCGACCGCCGCGGCGGCGGCCGGTGCGGGGATCGGCCTCTTCGTCGCCCGCCGGCTCGTCGACGAGATGGGCGGCGAAATGTGGGTCCGCCCTCGCGACGGCGTGGGCAGCGAGTTCGGTTTCTCGCTGACGACGTTCCCCGCCGACGAGGATGAGGACGATCCCGGCGCGCCGGCCGAGCGGGCCGACTCGGGCGCGACCGTGGGTTGACATCGGGATCGGGGTGATGCGCCCGGCGCCGATCCGCGCAAGAATGGGCACCGACAGCAGAACGGGAGAGGCCACGATGGACGATCAGCCGCAACGGACCAGCGACACCGGCGAAGGAGTCCCGCCATCCGCGGGCAGCGCCGACGAGAACCTCGGCTGGAACGCCGGCGGTGAGTCCGCCGGCCAGTCGGGTACCGCCGCCACGGCGGAGCGGATGCTCGCCCAGCTCCAGACGATGATCGACCAGATCGCGACCCAGGCCGCGCCGGTCGTCCGCCAGGTCGGTGCCAAGGCCGCCGAGCTCGCGGCGGCGGCGGCGGAACGGGCCGGCCCGATCGCCCACCGGGCTGCCGACGCGACCGCCGACGCCAGCGTGAAGCTGGCCGAGCGCTCGCGAGAACTCGCGGCCGACCTGCGGCGTGAGCTGGCGTCCGCCGAGTCTCGGCCGTCCCAACCCGGCACGGAGGACGTCGGCGGCCCGACGGGGACGACGACCGCGGTCCTGGACGGCGTCGACGATGCGGTCGAGCAGTCGGCCAAGGACGACCCCGCAGAGGGTTAGTCGCCGCAGGACGGTCCTCATGGCGGAATCGGGCGCTCGGTATACTCCGGCCCATGAGCGTCCGACCGATCGTCCTGCTCGGGGATCCCCGCCTCCGCCTCAAGGGTGAACCCGTCGACAGCTTCGGCAAGTTCCTCCACGAGCTGCTCGACGACATGACCGAGACGATGCGTGCCGCGCCCGGCGTCGGCCTGGCCGCGCCCCAGGTCGGCGAGGCGCTCCAGGCCTGTGTCGTCGAGGTCGGCGGTCAGCTCCACGAGTTGATGAACCCGCGGATCGTCAAGGCCGTCGGCGACGACAACGATCTGGAGGGCTGCCTCTCGCTGCCCGGCTACTACGCCTACGTCACCCGGCGCGAGAAGGTCTGGGTCGTCGCCCAGAATCGGTTCGGCAAGAAGATCAAGGTCTCCGGGGCCGGCTTCCTCGCCCGGGCGCTCCAGCACGAGCTCGACCATCTCGATGGCAAACTCTTCATCGACTATCTCGAGTCGATGGACGAGCTCATCCCCGTCGGCCAGGCCGACGAGGACGATGCCGAGGAGGCCGCGAAGGCCCTCGCGTGACGGTCGAGCCGGCGGCTCGCCGGTCTGCCGGCGACGAAGCGCCGGTCCGCACGGTGTTCTTCGGCTCGGGGGCGTTCGCGGTCCCGATCCTCGACGCCGCGATCGATGTCCCCGAGATCGTCGTCGTCGCGGTGGTTACCGCCCCCGATCGGCCAGCGGGGCGGCGGGCGGTCGTCAGCCCGTCGCCCGTCGCGGCGCGTGCCAGGCACCTCGGGTTGCCGCTCCTCCAGCCCGAGCGGCTGCGCTCCCCCGAGGCCGTCGCGGCGATCGGGGAGATCCGACCGGACTTCGGCCTGCTGGCGGACTACGGCCAGATCGTCCCTCGGGCGATCCTCGAGCTGCCGCGGCACGGCATCCTCAATGTCCATCCCTCGCCGCTTCCCAGGCATCGAGGCGCGGCCCCGATCCCGGCGACGATCCTCGCCGGCGACGAGGCCACCGCCGTCGCGCTGATCCGGATGGACGAGGGCCTGGACACCGGACCGATCGTCGCCGGGACCGTGACGGACGTCCTGCCCACCGAACGCGCCCCGGAGCTCGAGGCGCGGCTGGCCAGGCTGGGAGCCGACCTCGTCCGCCACTCGGTCGGGCGCTGGCTCCGTGGCGAGATCGAGGCCCGACCCCAGCCGACCGACGGCGTGACGCTGACGCGGCCCCTCCGCCGGGAGGACGGGCGCCTGGACCCGGCGCGGCCGGCCGAGCACCTCGAGCGCCAGGTCCGCGCCTACGACCCGTGGCCCGGCGCGTGGCTGGAGACGTCGGCCGGCCGGATCGCCGTCCGCCGGGCCCATGTCGAGGAGGACGCTCCGCGGGCGACGCCCGGCCGGTTCGGACCGGGCCCGGACCTGCGCATCGGGACAGCCGACGGCTGGCTCGTCCTCGACGAGGTCCAGCCCGCGGGAGGGCGGCCGATGTCGGGGGCGGCGCTGCTCCGCGGTCGGCCGTCGCTCGCCTCGAGCGGCATCGCCTGAGCCCGACCTGTCGGCCGGAACGTCGTCCGCATCTGTGGCCCCGAAGGCGCTCGACCTCTGAGCAATCGGTGGCGCGACCATCGCCTCGGGCTCCGGGCTGCGGGCTCCGGGCGCGGGCTCCGGGCCCGGGCTTCGGGGCCCGGCCGTTCGTCGGCTCGGTTCCGGAGCCCTAGACTTCGCCCATGTCAACCTCCCTCCCGATCGTGAGCCCGACAGGCGTCCCGGACCCGACGGGTCGGCCTCCCGGCGATCCGCGGCCGGGCCTCTCCGGGCTTGTCCCGGCGGAGCTCGAGCGCTGGTTCGTCGAG
>DASTEU010000153.1:0-2111 GCA_035709325.1 Candidatus Limnocylindrales bacterium
GATGGCCGCCGAGGGGCCGCTCCACGAGCTCGGCGCGATCGGCATCGTCAACTCCGACTCGCAGGGGATGGGCCGGATCATGGAGTCGGTCCGGCGGTCGCTCCAGCTGGCCCACGTGATGAAGGCCTGGCGGGCGACCGAAGGCGGACGCGGCCACGCGGGCCTGCCCGATGCCGGCGCCGACGCGGTCGACGACAACGAACGGGTCCTGCGCTATCTGGCCAAGGTGACGATCGAGCCGGCGATCGTCCACGGCCTCGCCGACCACGTGGGATCGCTGCGGCCCGGTCGGCTCGCCGACATCGTGCTCTGGAAGCCGGCGTATGTCGGGGTCAAGCCCGAGGTCGTCCTCAAGTCGGGCTTCGCGGCGTGGGCGCCGCTCGGTGAGGGCAACGCGACCGTCGAACGGGCGGAGCCGACACGGTACCGCCCGGACTGGGGCGGGACCGGGCCGGCCGCCGCGATGCTGGGGGTCACGTTCGTGGGGGCCGCCGCCGCCCCCGCGGTCTGCGAACGGCTGCGGCACGGCGGCCGCCGGGTCGTGCCGATCGGCCGCACGCGAGGTCTCGTTCGCGAGGACCTGGTCCGCAACCGGGCGACGGTGCCGATCGAGATCGACCCGCTCGACGGCCGGGTGACGCTCGCCGGCCGTCCGCTCGCGGTCGAACCCGCCCGGGAGCTGCCGCTCAACCGGCGCTACCTCCTCCGCTGAGCGGGCGCCGCTCGGCTACCAGATGTCGCCGATCGTGAAGCCCTCGGGGAACGGGTCGGTCGGGTCCACGACGTAGTCGGCGAAGCCGGTGATCCAGGCGGTCCCGCTGATCGTCGGGACGACCGCCGCCCGGCCGCCGACGGTCGTCTCCTCGACGAGCCGTCCGGTGAACACGGTCCCGAGGATCCCCTCGTGGCGGAACTCCTCGTCCAGCCCGAGCCGGCCCTTCGCGTGAAGCACCGCCATCCGCGCCGAGGTTCCGGTGCCGCAGGGCGAGCGGTCGATCGCCCCGGTCCAGGTCGCGGGCTTCGACCAGTCGAGCGTTCCGGTCGAGACCGTGACGACGTTGCGGGCGCTGTTGGCCGGGTCGTGGGCCGGGCCGGTCAGCTGGGCGATCGTGATCCCGGCGAAGCCGGGCTGCTCGGGGTGGACGACCGGCAGTTGCTCGTTCGCCGCGGCCTTGATCATCTCGCTGATCCGGACGATGTCGCGACCTTCGTCCGGCGTCAGGGCGAGCCCGAACGGCGCCGCTTCGGCGAGGACGTAGAACATCCCGCCGTAGGCGACGTCGACCGTCACGGTGCCGAGCTGCGGCACCTCGACCGGCGTGTCGAGATGCGTGGCGAACGAGGGCACGTTGCGGAACGTGACCGCCCGGACCTTGCCGTCGGCACAGTCCGCCCGCACCCCGATGAGCCCGGCCGGCGTCTCGAGGGTCAGCTCGGTGACGGGTTCGGCCATCGGCAGCATGCCGGTCTCGAGAAGGACGGTCACGACGCACATCGTGTTCGTCCCCGACATGCCGGGGTACTCGACCTGCTCCATGATCACGTACGCGGCGTCGGCGTCGGGGTGGCGTGGCGGCAGGACCAGGTTGCAGTTCGCGGCGGGATAGCCGCGCGGCTCGCGGAGCATGAGCCGGCGGAGGCCGTCGCCGTGGTCGCGCAGCCAGGCCATGCGCTCGAACGTCGTGGCACCGGGCACGTCGAGGACGCCGCCGACGATGACCCGGCCGTGTTCACCGGCCGCGTGGGCGTCGACCGCCTGGATCATCCGGCCGATCCGCATCCTCGCCCTCCGGTCAGCGGCCCCGTTGGGCGTCGGCCAGCTCGCGGGCGACGTCCCGCCGGGCGTCCCGTTCGGCGATGTCGCGCCGCCGGTCGTGGAGCTGCTTGCCGCGCGCCAGGCCGAGCTCGACCTTCGCCCGGCCGCGATCGCTCAGGTAGAGCCGGAGCGGGACGATCGTGAGGCCCTTCGACTTCGTCGTGCCGAGGAGCTCGTCGATCTCGGAGCGTCGCAGCAGCAGCTTGCGGACCCGCTTGGGCTCGTGGTTGTAGCGATTGCCCTGCTCGAACGGGGCGATGTGGGCACCGATGAGCCAGGCCTCGTCGCGTTCGAT
>DASTEU010000154.1:0-2141 GCA_035709325.1 Candidatus Limnocylindrales bacterium
GCGATCGGGCGGTCGTCCACCGATCGGGCGGTCCATTCCTCGCCGGCGATGTGCACCGAGCCGAGCGGTTCGAGGGGGCTCTTCACGACGCCCTGCATGCCGCGTCCGACGTCGATCCCGGCGAGGCCCGGCATCGCCATCCTCCGGGTGCGGAGGGCGGCGACCGTCACGAGGACCATGATGATCCCGAACGTGGCGGTCATGAAGGCGATCAGTGGCGCCGCGACGCCGACGATCGGGCCGAACGGGTCGCCGGGCACGGTATAGAGGGCCGACAGGCCGAGCGCGAAGCAGACGAGCGCGCCCACCGTCAACAGGCCGTGGCTCACGACGTTCCATTCGAGCACGAAGAGGAGCATCGCGAGACCGATGAGGAGCAGCCCCGCGACGTTGAGTGGGAGGCTGTCGGAGCCGATGAAGGCGAGGATGATCGCGATGGCCCCGAGGATCCCGGTCACGAAGTTGGGGCTCATCAGCTCGTAGATCAACCCGAGCGAGCCGACGCTGAAGAGCAACGCCGCGATGTTCGGGTCCGAGAGCAGGTGGAGGAAGGCCTGGAACGGGTTCATGTCGAGCTGGTCGGTCGGCTTGCCGGCGACGTCGAGCGCGACCGTCGCGCCGTCGATCGTCACCTCCCGACCGTCGGCGAAGGCGAGGACCTCGTCGAGCGACGCGGCGATGCCGTCCACCGCCCCGACCTCGACCGCTTCGCTGGCGGCCGAGGAGACCGCGTCCTCCACGGTCGACACGGCCCACTCCACGTTCCGGCCGCGCTCCTCGGCGATCGAGCGCGCCTTCGCGATCGTGTCGTTGAAGACCTTGTCGCGGAGCGTCTCGGGGATGTCGCCGCCGCCGGCGAGGACCGGCGAGGCGGCGCCGATGTTCGTTCCCGGGGCCATGACCGCCACGTGCGACGCGAGCGTGATGAACGTTCCGGCGCTGGCCGCCCGGCCGCCCGCCGGGGCGACCCAGACGATCGTCGGCACGTCGGCCTCGAGGAGCGTCCCGACGATCGAGTAGGTCGCCTCGAGCCCACCGCCCGGCGTGTTGAGGCGGATCACGACGGCCGAGGCGCCCTCGTCGGTGGCCCGCGTGATTCCTTCGGAGATGTAGCCCGCCAGCACGTTGTCGACGACGCCGGTCGCGGTGAGGACGACGACCGGCCCGCTGCCCACGCCGCGGATGGCCCCGATCGACAGCCCGAACAGCCCCAGCAGGAGGGGCAGGCCGTAGAGCACCCTGGCGATGCGGCGGTTCATTCGATTCCCTTCTCCGTCATCCTACGACGGGTCGCCTGGGCTCGCCTCCCGTTCGATCGACTCGAACACGAGCCGGCTCCACGTCTCGAGGTCCTCGCTCACGGCGGCGACCTCGGCGCCGGTCGCGAAGCGGCCCGTGAGCTTGTCCGTCTCGCGGATCGCCACGTCCCGGCCGGCCGCGTCGGCGACGTAGACCGCGCCGAGGTGGACCCGGCCGACCTCCGTCGTGTCGTCGTTGAGGAGCCCGATGAGCCGGAACTCGGGGACAAACTTGGCGACGAGCTCCTCGGCCCACTCCCGGCGCAACCCGCCCAGCAGGTCGCCGTCGCCAGGATTGAGGTGGCCGCCGACGCCGATCGACCAGCGGTCGTGGAGGCGGACGTCGCCGCCGGCCCGCGTCCGGCGCATGAGGAACCAGCGCGGCCCGTCGCGCAGCACGAGGTACGGGATCACCTGCTTGAAGGTCGGGTCGTCCTCCATCGCCGCCCGCGGCTCGAAGCGGCCGTGCCGTTCGACGGCTTCCAGGAAGCGATCGATCCCGTCGCGGCGAACGCCGAGCCAGCCCGGGCGGTCGACGACCGAGTCCCGGGGAACGACGAGAACGAGTTCGCCGTCGGTCATCCCGCCTCCTCGAGGCGGCGCCTGGCGGCAGCGAGGCGGCCCCGGATCGCGGCCTCGTCCGGGCCGGAGGGCCGCTCGAGTTCGGTGAGCCACTCGTCGAGGACCACCCGCAGCTCGCGGATGCCCGCGGCGATCGGTCCGGGATTCGTCGCGGCGATCCCGGCACTCATCTCGACGTCGCCGCGGGCCAGGCGGGTTGCCCCTCGCCAGCCGCCGGCGGCGAGCGGCGCGGCGGCCGCCCAACCCGGCCGTGGCGGGCCG
>DASTEU010000155.1:0-11621 GCA_035709325.1 Candidatus Limnocylindrales bacterium
GGCCTTCGGCGGCCGCTACGTGCCCGAGACGCTGATGGCGGCGCTCCGCCAGCTCGAGGACGCCTACGGCTCGATCCGCCACGACCCCCGGTTCTGGGCCGATCTCCGCGAGCTGCTTGCCCGCTACGCCGGCCGGCCGACGGCCCTCTACCGCGCCGACCGCCTCGCCTACGAGGTGCTCGAACGGGCGATCGCGCTCGACGGTCCCGCACGGCTGCCGCACCGCCTGCGGGTCCACCTCAAGCGTGAGGATCTCGCCCATACGGGCGCCCACAAGATCAACAACGCGCTCGGCCAGGCGCTCCTGACCCGCCGGCTCGGCAAGCGCCGGGTGATCGCCGAGACCGGCGCCGGCCAGCACGGTGTCGCGACGGCGACCGCCTGTGCGCTGCTCGGCCTTCCGTGCGTCGTCTACATGGGCGCCGAGGACGTCGAGCGCCAGCAGCCGAACGTCCTCCGGATGCGCGCGCTCGGGACCGAGGTCCGGCCGGTGACGTCGGGCAGCGCGACGCTCAAGGACGCGATCAACGAGGCGATGCGCGACTGGGTGACGAACGTCGAGACGACCCACTACGTGCTGGGCTCGGCGATGGGTCCGCATCCCTACCCGACGATCGTCCGCGACCTCCAGCGGCGGATCGGCGACGAGGCGGCAGCCCAGCTCGTCGACGTCGAGGGCCGTCTGCCGGATCTCGTGACGGCGTGCGTCGGCGGCGGTTCGAACGCGATCGGGCTGTTGGACCGGTTCATCGGCGAGCCGGCCGTCCGGATCGCGGTCGCCGAAGCGGCCGGTGACGGGATGCCGACCGGTCGCCACGCGGCGGCACTCGCCGGCGGCACGCCGGGAATCCTCCACGGTGCCCGCTCGATGATGCTCCAGGACCGCGACGGCCAGGTGACCGAGGCCCACTCGGCGTCTGCCGGGCTCGACTACCCGGGCGTCGGGCCGCAGATCGCAGCACTCGCGGCCGCGGGCCGGCTCGAGCTGACGGCGGCGACCGACGGCGAGGCCTTTGAGGCGATGCGCTGGCTCGGCCGGACCGAAGGGATCCTGCCCGCGCTCGAATCGGCCCACGCGCTCGCGACGCTGCCGCGGCTGCTGGCGGGGACCGAAGGCGGCGGGGCGGACTGGCCGGAGGAGACGGTCGTGCTCGTCGGGCTTTCGGGTCGCGGCGACAAGGACCTCGCGACGTTCGGCCGCTGGCACGAGGCCCACGCCGGGTGAACGCGGTCGCTGCCGCACCGGTCGCTGCCGCACCGGATGCCGCCTCCGGGACGAACGCGACGGCCGGCGCCCGCCGCATCGCCGCCGCGTTCGAGGCGGCACGGGGGCAGGGCCGTGCGGCGCTCGTTCCGTACGTCGTCGCCGGCTATCCTGACGCCGAGACCTCGTACCGCGCCGCCCTCGCCGCGGCCGACGCGGGCGCCGACCTCCTCGAGATCGGCCTGCCCTACTCGGACCCGCTCGCCGACGGGGCGACGCTCCAGCGGGCCTCGGGTGTCGCCCTCGGCAGCGGGGCGACGCTCGAGGGCAGCCTCGCGCTCATCGAGCGGATCGCCGCGGCGCGGCCGGCGACGCCGATCGTCCCGATGGGCTACGCGAACCAGTTCATCGGCGGGGGCGACGGCCGGGAGGCCGCTCGCCGGCTGTCCGCAGCCGGCGCCTCGGGCGTCATCGTCGCCGACCTGACGCCCGACGAGGGCGGTCCGTTCGAGGCGGTCGCCCGCGAGCACGACCTCGCGGTCGTCTACCTCGTCGCGCCGACGACCCCTCCGGACCGCCGGGCCGAGATCGCGCGGCGGAGCGGCGGCTTCCTCTACTGCGTCTCGCTCGTCGGCGTCACCGGGGCGCGGACCGCGCTGCCGAAGACCGTAGGCCGGCTGGTCCGTGACGTCGTCGCCGCGTCGCCGATTCCGGTCGGGGTCGGATTCGGCGTGAGCCGGCCTGCCCACGTCCGGGCGCTCGCGAAGGCCGGCGCCGGCGGGATCATCGTCGCCTCGGCCCTCGTCGATGCCCTCGGCGAGGTCGGCCGCGACGTCGAGCGGATGGCCCGCCTCGTCGCCTCGCTCGCGGCCGCCACGGTACGCTGAATCCCATGCGCGTCGAGATTGCCGTCGAGTCGGCGGCGAAGAAGGTCTTCGTGACGGCGGTCGACTGGCCGGGCTGGAGCCGCGGCGGCAAGACCGAGGAGCTCGCGGTGGCGTCGCTGCTCGACCACGCCGACCGCTACGCCGCCGTGGCCCGTCGGGCGGGCGAGACGTTCACCGACGGAGCCGCCATCGAGCTCGAGGTCGTCGGTCGGACCACGGGCGGCGCGGGAACCGAGTTCGGCGTTCCGAGCGTCGTCTCCGAACCCGACCGGCGACCCGTCGACGCGGCCGGCGCCGAACGCCTGGGCCGGATCGTGCAGGCGGCCTGGGACACGTTCGCCGACGTGGCGGCGAATGCCCCGGAGGCGCTCCGCAAGGGACCCCGCGGCGGCGGACGGGACACATCGAAGATCGTCTCGCACGTCGCCGAATCGGACGGCGGTTACGCCCGCGAGATGGGGATCAAGCTGAAAGCCCCGCTCGAGGAGGTGCGCGCGGCGATTCTCGGCGTCCTCCGCGAGCCTTCGGATGGTTCGCCGATCGCCGGCCGCCGCTGGACCCCGCGCTACGCCGCCCACCGGATCGCCTGGCACGCGCTCGACCACGCCTGGGAGATCGAAAACCGAACCGAACCGGCCGACTGAGGCCCCGGACCGCGGCCGAAGGAGCGACGGTGCGCCTCGGCGGCGGCCCTATGCTGTGGGTCGTCCGTCAGCCGGGGAGCGGAGGTCGCCCGTGCGCATCCACCCTCGCGATCCCGGTTGGCTCGCGACCCTCCTCCTCGGAGGAGCCGCGCTGCTCGTCTCGGCGGCCCTCATCGCCGTGCGCCTGGCGGCTCCGTCCGAGGGCGCGGTCATCCGGACCGAATCGTGGCCGTGGCGTTCGGACGGCGTGGCCGTCGAACCTGCCGGCTCCGAAAGCCGGTTCGAGGAGGGCGACATCGTGACCGCGATGGCCGGCGTCCCGATCGAGGAATGGGTCCGGGACGTCGTTCGCTGGCCGTGGCAGGAGCCGCCCGCGACGCTCGGCAACCCCGTCGCGTTCGACGTGGTCCGCGACGGCCGGCCCACCGCGCTGTCGGTGCCGCTCAGCGCCGGGTCGGCACGGCCGGTCGGGAGCGCGCCCGTCGGTCTCGTCGTGTTCGGTGCGGGGGTCCTCGTCCTCGCCCTCGTCCTGATGCTGCGGCGGACTCGCTCGACGGCGCTCCGCCTGCTCTTCGTCGGAGCGGCCTCCAATACCGCCGACATCGTGGCCTGGGAACTCGGCCTCCAACCGACCGACCTGGCCGGGACGACGCCGTACGTCCCGGCCTTCGCCTCGGCCGCGGTCTTCAACCTGATCTTCTGGTCGACGATCGTCCACATCCTCGCGATCTTTCCGGTTCGCAGCCCCGCGGTGGTTCGCCGGCCGTGGCTCGTGCCGGCGCTCTACCTCGCGCCCCAGGCGGCGCTCCTCGTGCTCGTCGTCGCGGCCCGGCTGGCCGGCGGCACTGTCCTCGAGTGGGTCGATCGCCTGGCGCCGGCCACCGCGGCCATCGCCTCGGCGATGCTCGTGGTCATCATCGGAGCCACGGTGGCCGGGTACCGTCGGACCGGCCCGGCCGAACGGCGCACCGTCCGGGCCGTGGCGGCCACGCTTCTGTTCGCGGCCGTCGCGACCCTCGTCCTCCTGACGGGTCCGATCGCGATCACCGGAGTGCCGCTCGTCCCGCGCAGCACCGTCGCCCTCCTCGCGATGCCGGTGCCCGTCGCGCTCGCGATCTCCGTCATCCGCGACCGCCTCTTCCAGGTCAGCCTGCTCTCGCGAAGCCGCGAGGCGATCATCGCCGCCCGGGAGGAGGAGCGCCGCCGGCTCCGCCGTGAGCTCCACGACGGGCTGGCCCCGACGCTCGCCGCCGTCGGCCTGAAGGTCGATCAGGCTCGGAGCAGCATCCGCTCCGATCCCGACGCCGCCGAGGCGCTCCTCGGCGCGATCCGCGGCGACCTCCGCGATGCGATTGCGGACATCCGGCGCGTGGCCCGCGATCTGCGGCCGCCGGCCCTCGACGCGCTCGGGCTCGCGGGCGCGGTCCGTCAGCAGGCCCAGAGCCTGGAGTCACCGTCGGGCGGCGGGCCTGTCATCATCGTCGACGTCCCGGACCGGCTTCCTGCCCTGCCGGCGGCCGTCGAGGTGGCGGCCTACCGGATCCTCGTCGAGGGCATGATGAACGTCATCCGGCACGCGGATGCATCCACCTGCAGGGTCACGATGCGACTTGACGACGGAGAGCTGGCGATCGAGGTGGTCGACGACGGAGTCGGGATGACGGGCGACGCAAGCGGTGTCGGGACGCGGTCGATCCGCGAGCGCGCCGCCGAGGTCGGTGGTGACGCGAGGTACGAAGCGGCGACTCCTCGCGGAACCCGCCTCGCCGCACGCCTGCCCGTCGATCCGCGCCAGTCGGCGCCGGCCCCCATCGAGCCATGAGCGAGCGCATCCGGGTCCTGATCGCCGACGACCATCCCGTGTTCCGCGACGGCCTGCGCGGGCTCGTCGACCGCTCGCCCGACCTCGACCTCGTCGGCGAGGCGACGACGGGGGTCGAAGCGGTCGCCCTGGCAGCCGAGGGCAGGCCGCAGATCGTCCTGATGGACCTCCGGATGCCCGAGATGTCCGGGATCGAGGCGACGCGACGCATCACCGCGGCGGACCCGTCGGTCGGCGTGCTCGTGCTGACGATGTCCGAGGACGACGAGTCGCTCTTCGCGGCGATGCGGGCCGGGGCGCGGGGGTACATCCCGAAGGACGCCGACAGCGAGGAGTTGCTCCGCGGGATCCGGGCGGCCGCCGTCGGCGAGGCGATCTTCGGCGCCTCGATCGCCCGCCGGATGATGTCGTTCTTCGCCGCCGGTCGATCGGGCGAGCCGTCGCCATTCCCCGAGCTGACCGACCGCGAGCGGGAGATCCTCGTCCTCATCGCCCAGGGTCGCTCGAACAGCGACATCGCCCACCTCCTCGGGATCACCTCGAAGACGGTTCGCAACCACGTCGCGAACGTCTTCGCCAAGCTCCAGGTCGCCGATCGCGGGCAGGCGATCGTCCGTGCCCGCGAGGCCGGGCTCGGTACCGACGGCGGACGGGGCTAGGGCCCCCTCGGGCCCACGCGCCGCCCGGCGACGGTCGTGCGTCGAGTTGCCCGATCGGTTGCCCGCCCGGTCGGGACACGGGCCCGATGTGCCCGGGCCATGCGCCCGTCGATACCTCTCTCGAGCGGTCGAGTCGACCGCCGCCGAGAGGGAGATCGACCATGGACCAGCACGCCGATACGGACGTCGTCCGGATCATCGCAACCCACCAGGCCGGCCTCGAGCGATATGTGCGATCGCTCGTCCGGGACCCTGACGAAGCCGCCGACGTCTGCCAGGAGGTCGCCGTTCGCCTCCTGGTCACGGCCCGCGACGAGCGGATGCCGGACTCGCCGGCGGCCTGGATGAACCGCGTCGCCCACAACCTCGTCGTGACCTCGGCTCGTCGCCGGCAGGTCGCGGAGCGGTCCGCCGACCGGCTCGTCCGGGGCGGCACCGTTGCCTCGACCGAGGAGACCGTCGTCGAGCGGGAGCGGGACGAGGCGATCCAATCGGCCCTCGCGACCGCCCGGTCAGACGACCGGACGGCGATGGTCCTCGCGGCGAGCGGGTTCCGGAACGCGGAGATCGCCCTGCGGCTCGGGCGGACCGAGCTCGCGACACGAGCCCTTCTCTTCCGGGCTCGCGGCCGGATGCGGGAGCGCCTCGCCGAGGCCGTCTGAGCGGTCGCGTCAACCCGCGCGAGGGGATGGCCGGGCGGACGCCCCGGTGCTAGTGTGCGGGCGTGCTCGTCCACGCCCGCGACCCCGAGCTGTCCGAGGCCCGCGCCGCTCGCTCGGCCCGTGCCTCACAGCGGCCGCCGGGCCACGCCTCGCCTCCGACCGTCGCCCGGATCCTCGAGCTCCAGCGGACCGCCGGGAACCGGGCCGTCAGCGGTGCCCTCGCCGCTCGGCGCGAGCCGGCGGTCCAGCGACTCGACTGGGAGGACGCGGTCGACTTCCTCCAGTGGACGAATCCCTTCACGCTCGGCGGCAAGGCCATTCGCGAGCTGACCGGCGTCGAGCTCAACCTCTGGGCGGCGGCCGAACAGGCGATCCGCCTGTCGGCCTCGAAGACGTCGATCCCGGCCTCGTTCGTCCAGAAGCTGAAGGATTACGCTGCCTACAACGCCGCCGACGGGGCGATCCTCAAGAACGCGCTCGCCCAGGGGCCGTCGCACTACGTCGGCGGGCTGCTGCTGGGCGGCAACGCGGACGCCGCCGCGATCACCTTCGGCAACTCGATCTTCTACGGCGAGCAGCCCGACGTCGACACCTACATCCACGAGATGGTCCACATCAACCAGTACCAGGTCCTCGGACGGAAGGCCTTCGTCCTCTCGTACTTCGGACTGAGCGCCGCGACGATCGCCAAGCGCGTCCTGAAGGGCGAGCCGATCCGCGCCATGCGCTCGAGCCCCCACGAGGAGCAGGCCTACCAGCTCGAGGCGCGTTTCAAGGCGTGGCGCCAGGCGAACCCGTAGCGGCCGCGCCGCGTCGCCGACAGGCGACAGGGAGTCCGGCCTCGACGCGGGCTCGGAGGACGACCGTTCCGGCCGGTGACTGCAAGGGGGCCTCAATGCGCCCCAGGCTTATCCCGCCACGGGACGTTCGACGAGATGCCGCCTCGGCGCGATGGTATTCGCCGGGCGCATCACGGCTCGTTCCTGAGGATCGGTCGTGATGATCGTGCCGCAGGTAAGCCTGGGGAGCACAGCGGACTGGAGCGGGCGCTCGATCGGCGGACTCCGGCCCGGGCGTTCGACCAGCTCGACGCCAGTGATCGGCTGCTGATGACGCTCCATGACTTCTGGCAGTCACCGATCGCCGAGATCGCGGCGATCTCGGCATCCCCGAGCAACGGTGAAATCGCGCTTCCATTCGCGATGAACCGGCTGCGGGCCGCACCTGCGGCCGGAAGTCGCCGATGAGCGGCGATTTCGACGATCTCCTCAGGCGCTGGCTCCGCGACCGGGCCGGGGCCGACCGAACCAGCCTTCGGGCGATGGCCGGCAACGTCGCCGCCCTGCCGCCGCGGCGCCAGCCGCGGGGGTTGTGGCCGCTTGTCGCATCCCTCGTCGTCATGCTCGGGCTCATCGCCGTGCTGGCGACGCGATCCGGGCAGGTCGGAGGCGACCCCGGCCCAGGCCTCTCACAGACCGCGGAGCGGTCGCCGTCGACCACCATGTCGCCGGAGCCCGCCTGGCTTCGTGGCGCCCTCGAGGCGCTCGCCTGTGACGGCGCGCCGACAGGGTTCGGTTACGGTTGGAGGCGGGGCGACTTCGGGACGACCGAGCAGCCCTCGGCCGACCGGGCCATGGCGGACCTTCTCGCGCAGGTCGGCGATCACTACGAGGCGTTCCCGACCGAGGGTTTCCGGCGGACCGGCGGCTCGCGGCACACCGCGGTCTACGAGTACGCCTGGCGGGGCAGCGCCCGGGCGGTCGTGATCGTCCGGTCGGCCACGCCCGACGGCAGCGGACCGTGGTATGTCGACGACGTCGCATCGTGCGACCCGTCGGAGATGGGGCCGGACGTCGAGCCGGGCGTCGAGGTCGATGTCTGGCGGGACCCGTCGGGCAGGCGATTGGAGCCCGCCTTCGTGAGTGAGCTCGCGGACTGTTACGACGGCACGAAGCTGATCGTCAACGGCCGCCTCTTCGTCTGGGATCCCAACCTTGGGCGGAACCATACCTACGACCCGAGCCGGCTCGAGTCCACGTTCGCCGACGACGTCGAGCTGCCCCAGGATGCGACCGACACTGGCTACTCCGGCTCGGGTCGTCACCTCTACCTCGCGCCCGACGGGACGGCCGCCTACGTCGTTCGCCCCCACTCCGTCCAGCGCTGGCCCCATGTGATCGGCGACGACTACCAGCGGACCGACTGCAACTGAGCCGATAATCGCCGCTGGCTTAGCTCGCCACAGGACGCCCACCGCGTTGCCGCCAGGGTCCCGTGGCATTCGCCTTGCGCATGTGCGGGCGTTCTCGAGTGCGGCTCCTGATTGTCCTGCCGCCCGGTACGCCTGGTGGGCATACGGGCCTCAGGCGTACGCCGAGGGCCCTCGAATCGGCCGCCCGTTGGCGCGCTTCGCCGCGGCGCGTATGACCCGCCGCCCTACCCGTCCTTCCCGCCCCGGTCCCGCGTCTCGAGCGCGCGCGTCGCGGCGATGAGCCGGCGGTAGATCGCGAGCAGGTCGGCCTGGGGGATCGGGCCGGCGTTCGCCATCGTCACCCGCAGGAGTACCTCTCGCTCCCGTTCGACGTCGCGGACGGCCCGCCGGCCGGCGGCGACTTTCGCCCGGCCGACCTCGCGTCCCAGCTCGGCCCGCTCGTTCAGCAGCCCGACGATCCGTCGGTCGAGCGCGTCGATCCGCTTGCGCAGCCGACGCAGCTCGGGCGTCTCGGCCTCGCCGTCCCGTCGCGCTCGGTCAGCCATGGGGCGTCGTCCGGAAGTGGCGGGCGATCGCCTCGAGCGCGACGAGGTAGCCCCGCTTGCCCATCCCGACGAACGACTCGACCGCCACGTCGCGCAGGAAGTTGACGTGGCGGAACGGCTCACGGGTCGCCGGATCCGACAGATGGACCTCCCAGAACGGCCGGTCGATGCCGATCAGTGCGTCGCGCAGCGCGACCGAGGTATGGGTCAGGCCGCCGGCGTTCACGATCGCGGCCCGGAAGTCGCGGACGTGGAGGCGGTCGATGAGCGCACCCTCGTGGTTGGACTGGAAGAACTCGACCTCGATCCCCATTTCCTCCGCACGCGCAGCGATCTCGGCGTGGATGTCGTCGAGCGAATCGCGGCCGTAGATCTCCGGCTCGCGCTCTCCGAGCAGGTTGAGGTTCGGGCCCTGCAGGACCAGCACGCGGGTCACGGCCGGCCGCTCCCCGAGCCGGTCGGCGCACGCGCCGGCGCGAGCAGCCCGCCGACCACCCGCTCGACGAGCTCGTCGGGGACGTCGGATCGGACTTCGGGCCCGGACGCCGCCGGAAGGACCCAGCGGAGGCTCCCGCCGGCGTGCTTCTTGTCCGTGGCGAGGTGAGCCATCACGGTCTCCAGCGGATAGGGCACCGGATCCGTCGCCAGACCGAGGCGCGTCAGCAGGCCCTCGATCCGGCCGGCCAGCGCCGGTGGCGTCACGCCCAGCTCGGCGCCGATCCGGACCGCCGCCCGCAGGCCGACCGCGACCGCCTCGCCGTGGAGCAGCTCGCCGAAGCCCCCGGCCGCCTCCACCGCGTGGCCGACTGAATGACCCAGGTTCAGGACGATCCGCCCGCCGGTCGCCCCCTGCTCTCGCTCGTCGGCCGTCACGATCTCGACCTTTGCCCAGGCCGCCCGCTCGACCGCCTCGGCGACCGCGCCGCGCTCGAAGGCCGACTCGTCGCCGCCCGCGATCGCCTCGCCCTCGGCCTCGAGGAGCGCGAAGAGGCGCTCGTCGCCGAGCGCCGCCATCTTCACCGCCTCGCCGAGCGCCGCCCGCCGCTGACGATCGGGCAGCGAGCGCAGGAACGCGACGTCGATGACGACGACGAGCGGCTGGTGGAACGCGCCGACGAGGTTCTTGCCCTCGGGCAGGTCGACCCCGGTCTTGCCGCCGATCGACGAATCGATCTGGGCGACGAGCGACGTCGGGACGTGGATGACCGGCACGCCGCGCAGCCAGGTGGCGGCGAGGAAACCCGCCGCGTCGCCGAGCGCGCCGCCGCCGATCGCGACGAGCGGCTCGCCGCGCTCCGCCCGGAGGCGGGCCAGCTCGCTCGCCGAGGCCTCGATGACCGCCAGCCGCTTCGCCGCTTCGCCCTCCGGGAGCATGACCCGCTCGACGGTCCAGCCAGCCGCGCCGAGCGCCGCCGCCAGCCGCTCGCCGCCCGCCGCCCAGGCTCCCGGCTCCGAGACGAGGATCGCCCGGCGCGCGGCGGCCGTCCGGAGCGCCGCGGATACCTCCGTCGCCGCCACGCCCTCGCCCACGACGATCCGCCCGATCGCGGTCTCGGCCCGGAGCAGCACGGTGCCGCCGCCACCGGCCACGCCACCACCGGCCCCGCCGGCGACCCCACCTTTCCCGCGTGTCGCGGCCACGATCGCGTCGATCCGCTCGACGAGCGTGTTGACCTCCGAGGCGCTGTTCAACCGATGGCCTGGCGCGTAGAACCGTTCGCGCTCGTGGGCGAGGCCGCGGATCGCTCCGATCGGGTCGCGGCCGGCAACGAGCGGCCGGATATGCGGGCTCCGGCGCAGTCGCTGAGCGAGGACCTCGGGACGCCCGTCGAGCCAGATCGGGAGGCGGCGACGGTAGAGCGCCCAGCGGTTGCGCGGGTCGACCACGGCGCCGCCGCCGGTCGCGATGACCCGCCGGACCCGCGGATCGGGATCCGCCGGACCAAGCGCCGCGACGGCCTCGCGCTCGAGGCGGCGGAAGGCCGGCTCGCCATCCTCGGCGAAGATGTCCGGGATCGAGCGGCCGCTCGAGCGCTCGATCTGGTCGTCGAGGTCGACGAACGGGGCATCGTGGCGATGCGCGAGGCGGCGCCCGACGGCGCTCTTGCCGCTGCCGGGCAGGCCGACGAGGACGACGTCCACCGACCGAACCTAGTCGTCCCCGCCCGAGCCCGACTCGGCCGTGACGGCGGAGCCGGCGCGCACGGTTTCTGCCGGCGGCCGCGCGATGCGCTCGCGGTAGCGGGCCAGGTTGTCGCGGGTCTCGTCGAGCGAGTCGCCGCCGAACTTCTCGAGCATCGCGTCCGCCAGCGTCAGCATGACCATCGCCTCGCCGACGACGCCCGCGGCCGGCACGACCGAGATGTCGGAGCGCTCGTAATGGGCCTTCTCGACCGGTCGGCCCGTGAGCAAGTCGGCCGAGGGCAGCGCCCGGGCGAGCGTCGAGATCGGCTTGACGGCGCCGCGCACGACGAGCGGCTCGCCGTTCGTCACGCCGCCGGTCAGGCCCCCGGCGTTGTTCGAGCGGTGGATCCAGCGGCCCGAGTCGTCGCGGCCCTCGATCACGTCGTGGACGACCGAGCCGAACCGCCGAGTCTGCTCGAAGCCGAGCCCGAACTCGACGCCCTTGACGATGTTGATGCTCATGACCGCGGCCGCCAGCGCCGCGTCGAGGCGGCGGTCCCAGTGGACGTACGAGCCGAGCCCGATCGGCAGGCCGTGGGCGACGACCTCGAAGACGCCGCCGATCGTGTCGCCGTTGGCCCGCGCCTCGTCGATCCGGGCGATCATCGCCGCCTCGGCCTCGGCGTCCGGGCAGCGCAGCGGTGAGCCGTCCGCCTCGTCTCGCGGCCGGGTGGCCCGGGCCGGATCGACCGCAACTCCGCCGACCTCGGCCGTGAACGACCAGACCTCCACTCCGAGCTCGCGCAGGAGCGCCCGGGCGACGCCGCCGGCGGCGACCCGAGCCGCCGTCTCCCGCGCCGAG
>DASTEU010000156.1:0-4659 GCA_035709325.1 Candidatus Limnocylindrales bacterium
ACAGCAGGTCGACGCGATCCCGACGGGCTCGATCGCCCTCGATCTCGCCCTCGGCGTCGGCGGCATCCCGCGCGGCCGGATCACGGAGATCTTCGGCCCCGAGTCGTCGGGCAAGACGACCGTCTGCCAGCACGTCATCGCCGAGGCGCAGCGGCGCGGCGGCGTGGCCGCTTTCATCGACGTCGAGCACGCGCTCGATCCGGGCTACGCCCGGGCCTGCGGCGTCAACGTCGACGAGCTGCTCGTCAGCCAGCCGGACACCGGTGAGCAGGCGCTCGAGATCACCGAGACGCTCATCCGCTCGGGCGGCGTCGACGTCGTCGTCGTCGACTCGGTGGCTGCGCTCGTGCCGCGGGCCGAGATCGAAGGCGAGATGGGCGACTCCTTCGTCGGCATCCAGGCCCGGCTCATGAGCCAGGCGCTGCGGAAGCTGACCGGCGCGGTGAGCCGCTCGAACACCTCGCTCGTCTTCACGAACCAGCTCCGCGAGAAGATCGGGGTGATGTTCGGCAACCCCGAGACGACGCCAGGCGGCCGGGCGCTGAAGTTCTACGCCAGCGTCCGCCTCGATATCCGGCGGGTCGAGACGATCAAAACCGGCACCGAATCGGTCGGCAACCGGGTCCGGGTCAAGGTCGTGAAGAACAAGGTCGCTCCGCCCTTCCGGGTCGCCGAGTTCGACGTGATGTACGGCGAAGGCGTTTCCAAGGAAGGCGGCCTGCTCGACGTCGGCGTCGCGATGGACGTCGTGACGAAGACCGGGGCGTGGTTCACGTTCGGCGAGACCCGCCTCGGCCAGGGCCGCGAGGCGGCGAAGGAGTTCCTCAAGACGAACCAGGACGTCGCCGCCGAGATCGAGGCGCGGATCCGCGGCAAGATCGACCAGGTCGCGCTGCCGGTCGAGGGAATCGAAGAGGCGGAATAGCCGAGTGCAGGGCCGGGCGCGGCGCGAGACCTTCGCCGAGCGCCGCCAGCGGCGCGCAGCGGTCGACGACCCCGAGGTCGTGCTCGAGGCGGCGGCTCGGTTCCTCGAGGCCCGGGCCCGTTCCGTCGCGGAAGTCCGCCGCCGGCTGACGTCGGCCGGCTACCGCAGCGAGCTCGTCGAAGGGGCAATCGCCCGGCTCGTCGATCTCGGGATGCTCGACGACGCGGCGTTCGGTCGGGCGTGGATCGAGTCGCGCGACCGGGCGCGGCCCCGCGGGGAGCGGGCGCTGCGATCCGAGCTGGCCCTGAAGGGCCTCGACCGGGCAGTCGTCGACGAGCTGCTCACGGTGCGAGCCGAAGCCGGGTCCGATGGCGTGGAACCGGACGCGGCCGCCGCCGAGCGCGTACTCGCGAAGCACGCGCGCGCGCTCGGCCGGATCGCAGATCCGCGCGTCCGGCGCCAGAAGGCGTACGCGCTGCTGGCGCGGAACGGGTTCGACCCCGAGACCTGTCGCGAGGCGGCGGCGCGTTTCGTCGCCGACGACGACCCGCAAGGCTAGCCGGCGCTCAGCTCAGCCGTTCGACGACGTGCTGGGCGTCGCGGGCGACACCGATGAGATTCGCCGAGCCCTGGTCGGTCATCCACGGCACGCCGACGAACCCGAGCCCATCGATCTCGGACACGCCGCGCTCCGTCCGCGGGAATCCGTGGTCGTCGAAGATCGGCAGCTCGATCCAGCGGCCGAAGGCGAGGCGGTAGCCGCTCGTCCAGAGGATCGTCGAGATGCCCTCCGCGACGAGGTCGATCTCCTCGACCGGCGGTGGCTCGAACGCGACCGGCTGCTCCGGCTCGTGCGGCGGCGCCTCGATCCCGAGCCCGTCGATCAACTTGTCGATGTCGGGCTGGAAGCGCTCGACGAAGAAGCGATCTGCGAACGCCAGGTTCTCGGCGAGGTCGGGCGCGAAGCGAACCATCCGGCCGTCGGCGTCGGCGAAGCGGCCGACGAGCCGGACACCGTCGGCGCCGAACTGGCGCAGGTTCACCGTGTGGCCGCCCGCATGACCCGAGACGTGCGGGTTGCAGGCGTACCGCAGGCGGAGGTCCGGGAGCATGGCGGCGGTGGGCAGGCCGAGCCCCACCTCGGAGCCTCGGGTCGCGAGGAGGTGGAGCCACCCGAACGTGTCGCGACCGCGGTACCTGCGCGGCGCGCGGCCGCACCGTCCGACCGAGAGGACGACGCGCCGGCCGTGCTCGAGCAGCTCCTCGGTCAGCTGTGCGCCGCTTTGGCCCGTCCCCACGACGAGCACGGCGCCGGGCGGCAGATCGGCCTCGCGGCGGTATTCGTCGACGTGGAGCTGACGGACCGCAGGATCGACCCGCGCGGCCGCCTCGTGGGTTCGCGGAGCCTGGAAGGGCCCGGTCGCGACGATGACCCGGTCGGCGAGGATCGGCGGCCGCCCGCGCAGCTCGAGCCGGAAGCGACCGGCTCCGTTGTCGGCCTGTGCGAGCCGAAGGACCTCGGTCCCCAGCCGGAGGGGCGCCCGCGTCACCTCCGCATAGCGGCGGATCCGGCCGACGATCTCGTCGCGGGCCATGAACCCGTCCGGGTCGTCGCCGTCGTACGGCAAGCCGGGGAACGACAGCGTCCAGTTCGGCGACACGAGCTGGAACTCGTCCCAGCGGTCCTGCCAGGCGCCCCCGTTGGTCGGGCGGCTCTCGAGCACGACGTGCTCCCGCCCGGCCTGCGTCAGCAGGTGGCTTGCGATCAGTCCGGCGTGACCCGCCCCGACGACCACCGTTTCGATTCGTTCGCTCGCACCCATCCTTCTGGTCTCCGTCCCTCGTCCCGCTTCTCGGGCGAACTGTGGCGATCCTGCCACCATCCGATGACCGGATGGTGACGGACCGCCGTCACCGGTGCGTTCGAACGTTTGACCCGCCGCGCCGCCCGGCCGTAGGCTACGAGAAGAGAGTATCCAGCGCCGCCCGAGCGGCGCATCAGTTGCGAACACGGCGCGATCGAGACCCAACGGGGCCGCCATGTCGGCGTCACCGCGTTCCGTCGTAAGCAGTTCACGAGCGCGCCGTCCTGCCGCACATGGACCTCCGGTCGGGATCGACCGGACGGGAGGACGAAGATGGACACACCGGTCCTGATCGCGGTGGCCGTGGTCGCGGCCGTCGCCGGGGCCGCGCTCGGCATGGTCGCGCGCGGCTACTGGGCGTCACAGTCGATGAAGGCGGCCCAGGCCGAGGCGCGGCGCATCGAGGCCGAGGCTCGGGCCCGTCAGAAGGAGCTGATCCTCGAGGCGAAGGACGAGAAGCTGCGCCTGCAGCGCGAGGCCGAGGACGAGGCCCGGGCCCGGCGCAACGAGCTGACCGCCCTCGAGCGGCGGCTCCTTCAGCGCGACGAGCAGCTCGACCAGCGAGCCGACATGCTCGAGCAACGCGACCGCAAGCTGCTCGACCGGGAGCGCGAGCTCGAACGCGCCAGGGAGGAAGTCGCCAAGGTCCACGCCGAGCAGGTCGCGGCTCTCGAGCGGGTCAGCCACGTCTCGGCCGACGACGCCAAGGCGCTCCTCCTCGAGGCCGTCCGCGAGGAGGCCGAGCACGACGCCGTCAAGCTGGCCCGGGCGATCGAACGCAAGGCTCGCGACGAGGCCGACGAGCGCGCCCGCGACATCGTGATCACCGCGATCCAGCGCGTCGCCGCGGACCACACGGCCGAACACACGGTCACGGTCGTCCACCTGCCGAACGACGAGATGAAGGGCCGGATCATCGGCCGCGAGGGCCGCAACATCCGGGCCCTCGAGCAGGCGACCGGGGTCGATCTGATCATCGACGATACGCCCGAGTCGGTCGTCCTGTCGGGCTTCGACCCGGTTCGCCGGGAGGTCGCCCGTATCGCCCTCACGAAGCTCATCGGCGACGGCCGGATCCACCCCGGCCGGATCGAGGAGGTCGTCGCCAAGGCCCGTGCCGAGGTCGACCTGATCATCCGCCAGGCGGGTGAGACGGCCGCCTACGATTGCGGCGTGCCGGGCCTGCCACCGGAGCTCATCAAGCTCCTCGGCCGCCTCAAGTACCGCACGAGTTACGGCCAGAACGTGCTGAATCACTCGGTCGAGACCGGCCGCCTCGCGGCGGTCATCGCCGCGGAGATCGGGGCCGACGTCCAGATCGCCAAGATGGGCGGGCTCCTCCACGACATCGGCAAGGCGGTCGACCACGAGGTCGAGGGGCCGCACGCCGCGATCGGCGCCCAGATCGCCCAGCGCAACAACCTGCCGTTCAAGGTGATCAACGGGATCGCCGCCCACCACCAGGAGGTCGAGTACGCCTGCCTCGAGGCGCCGATCGTCCAGATCGCCGACGCGATCAGCGCCTCGCGGCCCGGTGCCCGCGGCGAGACGATGGACACCTACGTCAAGCGCCTCGAGGACCTCCAGGCCATCGCCGAGAGCTTCGCCGGCGTCGAGCGCTCGTTCGCGGTCCAGGCCGGCCGCGAGGTCCGGATCCTCGTCCGCCCCGAGGAGATCGACGACCTGACGGCCTCGCGCCTCGCCCGCGACATCGTCCGCAAGATCGAGGAGCAGCTGACGTACCCCGGCCAGATCAAGGTCACGGTCATCCGCGAGACGCGAGCGGTGGAATACGCCAAGTGATGCCGCCGCGCTCGAACGGCAGCGCTCGAGCGCGCACATCGTGGTGAGGCGCCGCGAGAAGACGCG
>DASTEU010000157.1:0-3853 GCA_035709325.1 Candidatus Limnocylindrales bacterium
CTCGGCATCGAGACGCACGGCGGCGTCATGACCCGGCTCATCGACCGGAACACCACGATCCCGACGTCCAAGAGCCAGGTCTACTCGACCGCGAGCGACAACCAGTCGCAGGTCGAGATCCACGTCCTCCAGGGCGAGCGCGACATGGCCTCGGGCAACAAGACGCTCGGCACGTTCATCCTCGACGGCATCCCGCCCGCGCCGCGCGGCGTGCCCCAGATCGAGGTGACGTTCGACATCGATGCCAACGGCATCCTCGACGTCAAGGCCAAGGACCGGGCGACCGGCAAGGAGCAGCAGGTCCGCATCACGGCCTCGTCGATGCTCAGCAAAGACGACGTGGACAAGATGGTTCGCGAGGCGTCAGAACACGCCGACGAGGACCGCATGCGGCGCGAGGAGGTCGAGACCCGCAACCAGGCGGAGCAGCTCACCTACCAGGCCGAGCGGACCGTCAAGGATCTCGGCGACAAGGTCTCGTCCGAGGACAAGGCCGCGATCGAGAACCAGGTCGCGAGCCTGCGCGAGGCCCTCAAGGGCTCCGACGTCGCGGCGATCACCTCCGGTGCGACGGCCCTCGCCGAGAC
The DNA here is from genome assembly GCA_035709325.1 of Candidatus Limnocylindrales bacterium. Lineage (GTDB taxonomy): Bacteria > Chloroflexota > Limnocylindria > Limnocylindrales > CSP1-4 > CF-46. The sequence goes on from DASTEU010000157.1 coordinate 588, forward strand.
GGTCAATCGCGTCTCGACGGCCGCCTACCAGGCCTCGGCCGCGGAGGGCGGCGGCGACGCGGGCAACGGCACCGAGGGCGAGCCCGCCGAGGGCGAGCCGGCCGGGGCTGCGACCGGCGGCGCCGGCGACGAGACCGTCGAGGGCGAGTTCAAGGAGGTCTGACCTCCGCCACCCCAGCTCACACGGGCCCGCGGCGAACGCCGCGGGCCCGTTTCGTCGTCCCGCCGCGGGCGCAGGCCGCGGGCAGCGGGCGCGCGGCGCGGGTGCTGAACCGCTCGCTAGACTCCGGGTCGTGACTGACCGCTGCCGCGACACTCGCCCGTGACCCTGCGCGGCCGGCGACCGGGCGATCGGCGCGTCCGCGTCGAACGCACGACGCCGGTCGACTACCACCTGGCGCCCGCGAAACGCATCCGCCGGCCGCCGCCGCCGCCGGCGATCGTCCTCGTCGTCGGGTTCGCGATCCTCATCGCGATCGGGACCGTGCTCCTCATGCTGCCGGCGAGCTCGGCCGGCGGGGCCTGGACGCCGTTCGTCGAGGCCCTCTTCACCGCCACGTCGGCGGTCTGCGTCACCGGTCTCGTCGTCCTCGACACCGGGACCTACTGGAGCCCCTTCGGGCACGTCGTGATCCTCGGCCTCATCCAGGTCGGCGGCTTCGGGTTCATGACCGGTTCGACGGTCCTGCTGCTCCTGCTCCTCGGCCGTCGCACGGGGCTCCGTGACCGGGTCCTCGTCCAGGCCTCGACCGGCGTGCCCGAGCTCGGCAGCGTCACCGCTCTGGTCAAGCGGATCGCGGCGTTCACGATCGTCGCCGAATCGCTCGGCGCCGTCGCCCTGGCCGTCGCGTTCCTGGTCCGCGACCATGCTCCCGGCGAAGCGGCGTGGTGGGGCCTCTTTCACGCCGTCTCTGCGTTCAACAATGCCGGGTTCGACCTGACCGGGGGGTTCCGGAGCCTCAGCGGCTTCGCCGACGACCCGTGGGTCCTCGCCCCGATCGCGGTCCTCATCGTCCTCGGGGGCCTGGGCTACGCGATCGTCGGCGACGCGATCGCCAAGCGGCGGTGGGGCCGCTATGCCCTCGAGACGAAGATCGTCGTCGCCACGACGGCCGCCCTCATCGTCGGCGGCACCGGCCTCGTCGCCGTCTTCGACTGGAACAATCCGGCGACGCTGGGCGCGCTGCCCGTCGAGCAGCGGCCGATGAACGCGCTCTTCGAGTCGATCACGCTGCGGACGGCTGGCTTCAGCGCGCTCGACACGGCTGCCCTCACCGAGGCCTCGCTCTTCGTCGTCATGGCCCTGATGTTCATCGGCGGCGCGTCCGGCTCAACCGCGGGCGGGATCAAGGTGAATACGTTCACGGTCCTGCTGATCGCGATCGTGTCGACCGCCCGCGGGCGGCCCTCGGCCGAAGCGTTCGGCCGGCGGATCCAGCACATCGTCATCTACCGGGCGCTGTCGGTGGCCCTCCTCTCGATCGCGGTCGTCTTCGGGATCGCGCTCGCGATGGAGCTGACCGCCCACGCGGCCACGTTCGTCCAGGTCCTGTTCGAGGCGGTGTCCGCGGTCGGCACGGTCGGCGCGTCGACGGGCATCACGCCGGGCCTGCCCGACCCGGCGCGCCTCGCGCTCGTCGCCGCGATGTTCATCGGCCGGCTCGGACCCCTCACGCTCGTCCTGGCCCTTGCCGCCCAGGCCCGGCCGACCGCCTACCGGCCGGCCGTCGAACCGATCCGGATCGGTTGACGCAGAATGGAGCCTCGATGAAGCACTCGGTCCTGATCGTCGGTCTCGGCCGGTTCGGCACGGCAGCAGCTCTCGAGCTGATGGCGCTCGGTCACGAGGTCCTCGCGATCGACAACGACGAGCGCCGGATCAACGACATCGCGGCCGACGTGACCCAGGCGATGCAGCTCGACGCCAGCGACGACGAGGCCCTCAAGGCCGTCGGCGCGGCCGACTTCGACCATGCGGTCGTCGCGATCAGCGGCAACACCGAGGCCAGCATCTTCGCCACGATGGCCCTGAAAAACCTCGGCGTCGCGAACGTCATCGCCAAGGCGGCGACGGGCCTCCACGGCTCGATCCTCGAGCGCGTCGGGGCCGACCGCGTCGTGTATCCCGAGCGGGAGATGGGCACGCGCGTGAGCCACTCCTTCAGCATCCGCAACGTCATCGACTACATCGACGTGGCGCCCGGCTTCGGCATCGTCAAGATCCGTCCGCCCGCCTCGTTCGTGGGTCGGTCGCTGCGCGAGCTCGAGCTCGGGGCCCGCCTCGGCCTGACGCCGGTCGCCCTCCGCCGGGGCAACGACGTCACGGTGAATCCCCACCGCGACGACCGCATCCAGGCGACCGACGAGCTCATCCTCATCGGCCGCGACGACCGCCTCGAGCAGCTCGGCGAGTAGCGCCCTCCGGGACGTGGGCCCCGCCGGGCGTTGCCCCGCCGGGCGTTGCCTCGCCGGGCGTCGCCCCCCGGTTCAGCCGAGGAAGAGGTCGACCGAGGGGGCCGCCGCGCCCACGACGAGGACCGCGGCGTACGCCCCGAGCAGGACCAGGCCGACGTAGAGATGGACCTTGATGTTCACCGCCATGATCGCCATGAGGCCATACGGGTTGTCGTAGTAGGGCTCGAGGCCGCGCGACACCTGGAGGGCGAGCGGCACCGTCAGCAGGGCGAGGAGCGCCGGCCAGGGCAGGAGCCCGACGACGACGCCGCCGACGACGACCACGTACGCCGCGATCGCCGCGAGCCGGTAGCCGGCGATGACCGCCGATTTCGACCAGCGCACGGGCAGCGTCCGCTTGCCGGCCCGGGCGTCGCCGCGCCGGTCGGGGATCTCGTTGACGTAGAGGATCAGCGCGACGAGGAGGGCGATCGGCAGCGACGCGACGAACGGCTCCCACGACAGCGCGCCGCGCGTCTGGACGACGTAGGCGCCGAGGAGCATGAGCGGCCCGAAGCCGATCGCGACCGCGATCTCGCCGAGGCCGCGGTAGACGAACTTGAGCGGCGGCGCCGTGTAGCCGAGGCTGACGACGAAACCCATGACGCCGATGACGAGCAGCTCGGTCGAGCCGCGGACGGCGAGCAGGACGAGCCCGATGACGCCTGCGACGAGATAGAAGACGGTCGCGAGCGTCGCCATCTGGCGGAACGAGACGAGCCCGTACTGGATGACCCGCGAGCCGCCGCTGAACTTCGTCGGCGTCACGTTCGCGTCGTCGGCGCCCTGGGCCGTGTCGAAGACGTCGTTCG
>DASTEU010000158.1:0-3738 GCA_035709325.1 Candidatus Limnocylindrales bacterium
GCGACCACCAGATGGTGGTGCCGAGAGCCAGAATCGAACTGGCGACACCGCGATTTTCAGTCGCGTGCTCTACCAACTGAGCTATCTCGGCCCGATGGCCAACCAGGCTTTGGTCGCCCGCCGGCGAGCCGCAGGATACCACGGGCCTCGGCGGCCCTTCAATCGAGCGACCGGCCGACTCGGGCCTCGGCTGACCGCCGGTCGGACGGCAGGTGGTATGGTCCGGCCGTGGATCGCGACGACCTCGTACGGCTGCGGCGCGCCCGGGACCAGATGGACCGCGAGTACGCTCGCCCGCTCGACGTGGAGGCGCTCGCCCGAACCGCGTGCATGTCGGCCGGTCACTTCTCCCGGAGCTTCCGGGCGGCCTACGGCGAGAGCCCGTACAGCTACCTGATGACGCGGCGCATCGAGCGGGCGATGGCCCTGCTGCGGCGGGGCGACCTCTCGGTGACCGAGGTCTGCTTCGAGGTCGGCTGCTCGTCCCTCGGGACCTTCAGCACCCGCTTCACCGAACTCGTCGGCGAGTCGCCGAGCGCCTACCGGGATCGGGATCACTCGTGGACGGAGCCGCTTCCCGCCTGCCTCGTACGGGCGGCGTTGCGACCGGTCAGGAATCGAGAAGCGGTAACGACCGGGAGCGGATAGGCTCCCGTCCATGGACGTGAAACTGGACACCTGCTTCCTGTCGGTCGACGATCACGAGAAGGCGATCGCGTTCTACCGCGACGCGATGGGCTTCGAGGTGCGCAACGACGTTGCCGCCAAGGGGATGCGATGGGTGACGATCGGATCGCCGTCGCAGCCCGACGTCAACATCGTGCTCGAGCCTCCGGCAGCCGATCCCGGCATCTCGCCGTCGGACCGCGAGGCGATCGCGGACCTGCTCGCCAAGGGCGTGCTGCGAGGCCTGAACTTCTCCACCACCGACCTCGAGGCGACGTTCGATCGCGTGCAGGCGACCGGCGTCGACGTCGTCCAGGAGCCCATGGATCAGCCCTGGGGCGTCCGCGACTGCGCCTTCCGCGATCCGGCCGGGAACCTGATCCGGATCAGCCAGACCCGCGGCTGACCCCGTTCCCCGGTCTACACGGCTTGGGTCGACCGGGGTCGCCTCACCAGCATCTCGAGACAGAAGGAGCCCCTGCGATGACCGACACGAAGAAGCCCGCCAAGCGCACCACCGCGTCAGGCAAGCCGCCCGAGGGATGGACGGACGCCGAGCGGGACGCGATGAAGGAGCGTGCCAGGGAGCTGAAGGCGGCCAAGCGGCGCGGCGCGGACGAGGGCGCGGAACGCGAACTGCTCGCGAAGATCGCCGAGATGCCGGAGTCGGATCGGGTCATCGCCGAGAGGATCCACGCCATCGTCAAGGCAACCGCCCCCGATCTCAAGCCGAAGACGTGGTACGGGATGCCGGCATATGCCAGGGATGACAAGGTCGTCTGCTTCTTCCAGGCCGCGCAGAAGTTCAAGGCGAGGTACGCGACGTTCGGCTTCAACGACGACGCGAAGCTCGACGAGGGCTCGATGTGGCCGACCGCCTTCGCACTGACGAAGTTGACCGCCGCCGACGAGGCCAGGATCGCCGCGCTCGTGAAGAAGGCGGTGAGCTGACCGCAGGCTCGCCTGGGTTCCGCCCCGGTCGGCGCAACCGGGGCGGCCGGGGCGGTCCGATCTCGCCGGCGACCCGACCCTAACCGCCGCCGGGCCGCCGGTTGCGGGCGATCGGCTTCACGTCGCGGCCCGCCGCCGAGTCCTCGATGAGCGACGCGAGGCGGCGCTCGCGGGTCTCGGGCCGCTTCGCGGACACGACCCAGAAGATCGCCGTCCGGCGGTACGAGGGCGCCTGGGCCGAGAACCAGGCCCAGGCGGCGGTCTCGGCGCGGAACCGGGCCTCCTCCTCGGGGGCGAGGGTGAGGCCCTTGCGCTGCTCGAACGAGTAGACGCCCGACCGGTCCTCGCGGCGCGCCGCAAAGGCAGCCTCGCCGGCCGGCCGCATCCGGCCCTCGGTCCGGAGTGCCTCGACCCGGCCGATGTTGCGGTCGCTCCAGTTCGAACCCTTTCGCCGAGGCGTCAGGCGGATCGCCCAGCGATCGCCGTCGACGGGCCGCCGGACGCCGTCGATCCAGCCGAAACAGAGCGCCTCGTCGACGATCTCCTCCCAGGTCAGGCTCGGCCGGCCGGTCCCCTTCTTCCAGGCTCCGACGTAGACCTCGCCGGCCGTCTCGTGGTTCGCCTCGAGCCACGTGCGCAGATCCGCCGGTCCGCGGAAGTAGATCGGCTCCATCGGTTCGACCGCCGGCGCTCCGTCAGTCGAGGCCTGCGAGGCCCGCGACCTCGGTGGCCTGGAGCGGCTGCTCGCCGGTCAACTCGCGGAGGCGGTTGATCCGGTCGACCGTCGCGGGGTGGGTCGTGAACAGGCCACTCGCCCGCTCCTCGAACTTCTTGATCGGGTTGGTGAAGTACATGTGCTGGGTCGCCCGGTTGGCGACCTCGAGGACCTCGGTGTCCGACGAGATCTTGGCGAGCGCCCGCTCCAGCCCGTAGGGATTGCGGGTGAGCCCGACCGACGATGCGTCGGCGAGGTACTCCCGCTGGCGGTTGACCGCGAGCTGGACGAACCGGGCGACGAGGGGCGCGACGATCGCGAGGACGATCGCGATGACGAAGAAGATCACCTGGAGCCCGCCGCCTCCGTCGCGGTCCCGCTTGGAGCGGCGGCCGCCGCCCCAGAACGTGAACCGCAGGAAGAAGTCGGCGAGGAGGGCGATCGAGCCGACGAGGACCCCGACGATCATTGCGAACCGGATGTCGAGGTTCCGGACGTGGGACAGCTCGTGGGCCATGACGCCCTGGAGCTCCTCGCGGTCGAGCTTCTGGAGGAGCCCGGTCGTGATCGCCACCGACGCGTGCTTCGGGTCGCGCCCGGTGGCGAACGCGTTCGGCGCCGAGTCGTCGATCAGGTAGACCTTGGGCATCGGCACGTTCGCCGCGATCGCAAGCTCCTGGACGACGTTCATCAGCTGCGGCGCGGACGCCGGGTCGACTTCCTTGGCGCCCGAGATGCTCAGCACGAGCGAGTCGCCCCCGAAGTACGATCCGACGGCCATCGCGCTTCCGATCCCGAGGGCGATGGCCATCGCCACGACCGCGCCCGAGGGCTCGCCGCTGATCGCGAAGCCGATGCTGAAGCCGAGCGCGCCGAACAGCACGACGACGATCAGGGCGAGCAGCACCGACTTGCGCCGGTTCTCCGCGATCTGGTTGTAGAAGGTGTCCGCCACGTGGACCTCGCGCGTGCTCGCGGCGTGATCGCCGCGACGCGCCTCAGCTCAGCGAGAGGTCGACGTTCGGGACGTTCGCGGCCTCGGGTTCGGCGTCGAAGAACTCCCGCCGCGTGAACCCGAAGGGTCCGGCGAGCAGCACGTTCGGGAACGTCGCGATCGAGGTGTTGTAGTCGAGGACCGTGGCGTTGTAGTGCTGGCGCGAGAACGCGATCTGGTTCTCGGTCGTCGTCAGCTGCTCCTGGAGCTCGAGGACGTTCTGGTTCGCCTTGAGCTCGGGGTAGTTCTCGACGACCGCGAAGAGCGATCGGAGTGTGCTCGTCAGCATGTTCTCGGCCTGCGCCTGGGCGGCGGGACCCTGGGAGCCGGCGGCGACGGCTGCCGCGCGAGCGTTCGTGACGTCGGTCAGGACCTGCTGCTCGAAGCCCATGTAACCCTTGACCGCGTTGAC
>DASTEU010000159.1:0-5660 GCA_035709325.1 Candidatus Limnocylindrales bacterium
AGGTCGAACACGAAGACCTTGACGGCCGTGATGGCCAGGAGCGCCAGTCCGGCCTGCCGCAGCAGGGCCAGGTTCGTCCGGAGGCCGATGACGAAGGCGGCGATTCCGAGCAAGGCCCAGAGGACGCTCAGCGCCACGTGACCGCGCCGTCGGAGCTCCTCGAGGTCGACACCGTCCCGGAGGGTGAGGCCGACCAGGTCCACGACCACGACCGACGCGACGTACGCCGCGGCGACTCCCGCCGCGATCCAGGCCCAGCGCGCCTTCGAGGGGTTCGGTTCGGTCCGCGCCAGGACCGACGCGGCGGCGATGAACGCGGCGAACGAAGCCACCGCCTGGAGGACGCCGAGGGGCTCGGTCGGGACGGACGACACGACGAGCCGCGAGGGCGGCGCAACCGGGCCGATCGCGACGAAGGCTGCCGCCACGACCAGACCCGCCGACGCGACCCGGAAGAACGGGTGGGCGATGATCGGGAATCGCATCGCGAGAACGGCGGCGACGGCGAGGCCGGACCACATGACTGCGGTCGCCCACCACCCGACCTCGAACGGGATGGCATACGCGACGAGAAGCCCCGAGGCGGCCACGGCCGATCGCAGGGCATTCCGCTCGCCGAGAACGAGCGCGCCCGCGAACGCGGTGGCGACGAGGATCGCAATCGCGATCGCGCCGTCATCGGCGAACGGGATCGCGGGCAGGCGGCTCGTGCCGAAGTCGTCGATCGGAAGCTCGACGGCGAGCACATGGCCGACCGCCAGGGCCCACGCCCCGAGCGACGCGAGCGGCAGCCATGGGTCGTACGGCAGCACGCTACCGCCGGCAACCGGCTCCCCGACCCGCTCGCCGGCGAGCAGTGGAACGGCCGCAAGGCCGACCACCAGCAGCCCCGCCCATGCGGCGACGAGCGCCACGTCGTCGAGTTGTCCCGCGGCGGCGCACGCCGTGACCACGAGGCCCCACGCGGCGAGGGCGGAACCGGTCCAGCCGCTTCGGGCGAGCCAGGTCCCCGCGGCGACCGCGGCGATGAAGAACACCAGCCCGGCGCCCTCGGGATTGGCGAACGGCACGGCGGACGGCTCGGCAGCCCACGGCTGCAGCCAGATCACGGCCGTTCCCGCCAGCCCGTACAGGACCCCCGAGGCGCGCGCGCTGTAGCGGTGGTCTCGACGAGCCGCGAGCCAGGCGAGAGCGACGGCCTCGGCCGCCCAGGCGACCGGCACGGCCGGGGCCTCGAGCTGGATCGGGGCGGCCATCGTCAGGGCCGCGATGCCGGTACCGGCGGTCAGCAGGCCGAAGAGCGTCCGATCGCCGTCCCGACGCAGGAAGTACGCCCCGACGGCCAGGTGCCCGAGCGCGACGAGCGCGAGGAACAATCCGCGGGATCCGATCAGGCCGGCGTCCAGCAGCTCGAACCCCGCCCAGACGAGGAATGCGGCGCTGCCGAGCAGGAGGCTCGCCGAGGAGGGACTGAGCGTCTGCTGGCGCCGCCGGAACTCCTCGCCGCCGGCGGCCACGATGTTGACGAACCAGAACAGGCCGATCCCCAGGAGGCCGATGAGCGGATCGGGATCGCCCAGGATCCACGACGCGGCCTGGGGCGCGGAGAGAAGGAACGCAAGCGGCGGCAACCAGGGCCACGTCCTCCACACCGACACGGCCGAGGTCCCGACGAGGACCGCGCCGACGAAGGCCAGCGTCGTGACGTCCGGCGCGGATCCAAGGAGCGGCGGCGAGGCGAGGACCGCGATGAGCCCGAACGCCGCCACGACCGGCGAGCCCGTTCGAACGGCGAGCGCCGCGGCACCGATCGCGCTCAGCAGGACGACGAACAAGCCGACCGGGACCGGGACCAGCTCGAACAGGCGCGTCGCGCCCACCATGCTGATCGAGATGACGGCGAGCCCGACCGGCGTGAGCACGTGCCCCACGAGGCGATCGCCGCGAACGAGGAGGAAGGCTCCCGCGACCATGGCGATCGTCCCGGCCGCGAGCCCGATCACGACGCGCAGCTCGGGACCGATCCAGCCCCGACTGAACGCCAGGCTCAGGAAGAAGATCGCGCCCAAGACGAGTGCGAGGCCGCCGACCCAGGCGAGCGCCCGGCCGGTCATGCGGGCTTCGAGGTCGGCCAGGCTGAACGGCACGCCGGCCGCCGCCGGGGCGGACGCGGCTGCCATCGCCCCTCCGCGCGGCGGTGAAGAGGCGGGCACCGGAAGATCCGGGGACGTCGTGGACGGCGCTCCCGAGGCCCTCGGCCAGAGCGGCCCGGTGCCGGCTGGTTTCGGGGAGGGTCCGGCTGCAGCCGCCGCCCCGCCGATCGGCAGGCTCGAGGAGCTCGCGAACGACGATGGCGGCACCGGTCGTGCGGCCGGTTCGGGCGCCTGAGCACTCAGACTCTCGAGCAGCCTCACTCGCGCCTCGAGGCTTGCGACTCGCCGCTCGAGAGACTCGCTCCGAGCCGCGTCTCGTGCGTCCATTCCGTGACCTCCAGGCTCGGGCGATCGCGCGACCATCAGGCCGGCTCCCGCTGCGTCACTGACGCGAACCAGGTCGCCGGCGTTACGGCCGCCGCCAACCGACAGGGTGATGGTGGAGCCCGGCTGTCGGCGCCGCGTCTCTCAGCGCCGCGTCGCTCGGCCCGATCAGCCCTCCGGGGCGTCGAGGGCCCGGGCGTAGGCCGGGAAGCGGAAGCGCTGGTCGCGGGTCAGCAGTCCGCCGTGGCCCAGGTCGGCGACGAGGTCCCGGCCGGGGCGTTCGCCGGTGAGGAGGCGGGGCAGGACGAGGTCGGCGGCGGTCGCCTTCGAGTAGGCGCCGCACGTCGGCAGCCCGAGCACCGCGACGCGGCCGATCCGCGCCAGCCAGAGCATCGAGCCCGGATGCGCCGGCACGCCGTGCCGGACGATCTTGCCGCCGAGCGCGTCGACCGCGAGATAGAACGGATCGAGCGGGTCCGTGCTGCGGCCGCCGGCGGTCAGGACGACATCGGCGGCGCCCTGTCCGCGGCTCGCTCCGGCCAGGGCCTCGCGGACGGCCGAATCGTCGTCCGCGACGTAGGCGATCCCGGTCAGCGTCGAACCCAGGCCCTCGATCTTGTCGCGGACGCTCCGTTCGAACCGGTCGCGGTCCGCGGCCCGGACCGACTCCTTGACGATCGCCGCGACGCGCATCGGCCGGAAGGCGGCGACCCTGACGAGTCCGCCGCGAAGCCCCCGCAGCCGATCCAGCACGGGCTCGACGACCCGCTCCTCGACGACGTGCGGCGCGATCTTGACGCTCGCCACCATCCGACCCGCCGCGACGATCGAGCCGTCGAACGCCGTGAAGATCTCGAGTGGATCGACCCGGTTCACCCGCCGGAGCTCGGCGGTCCGGACGTGAAGGACGCCGTCGACCGACGCGACGAGGTCGACCCGGCTCTCGGCCGGGCCGCGCAGCGCGACCCCGGCGCCGGCGGCCGCCCCGGCCAATGCGAGCGCCGCGTCGTCCTCGTGGAGTTCGCCCGGCTCCAGCACGATGACCGTGACCGGGTCGGCGAGGACCGGGCGATGCTCGGCGAGCGCGGCCAGATCGTCGCCGCTGAGCCGGCGGCCCTTGCCCCAGCGCTTCCCGCCGACGACGAGGTCCCGCGTCAGGACCCCGCCGACGAGCGACTCCGGCGGGCGGCGACCCGGAACGATCCGCTCGAGTCGCACGCGCCGGAACGGAGACCCGGCCTAGCGGCCGAGAGCGCCCTCGATCGCGCGCTTCGTATAGACGACCGCCATCGCGGCGCGATAGGCGGCATCGGCGTGGATGTCGGAGTTGACCTCGACGTCGACAGTTGCGCGCTGTGCGGCCGCCTCGACCGCCGCCTCGCCGCCGTCCGATCCGACGAGCGCGGCCTCGACCTCCGGTGCCCGGTAGGCGTGCTCGTGGACGCCGGTGAGGGCCACCCTGGCGTGGTCGATCCGGCCGTCAGCGCCCCGACCGATGACCGCCGCGACCCCGACGATCGAGTAGCCGGACGCGGGCTGGGCGAGCTTGCGGTAGGCGAACCCCGCCCCCTCCGGGACCGGCGGCCGGCGGATCGCGACGAGGATCTCGTCGGGGGCCATCGCCGTCTCGAAGGCGCCGAGGAAGAACTCATCGAGCGGGACGACCCGCTCGCCTCCGGGTCCGCGCAGGACCGCGGAGCCGTCGAACGCGAGCGCGATCGCCGGCAGGTCCGAGGCCGGATCGGCGTGGGCGATCGAGCCGCCGACCGTGCCCCGGTTGCGGACCTGGACGTCGGCGATGAGCTCGATCGCCGCGGCGACCGAGGGCATCGTCGTCGCGGCCTGCCACTCGGCGTACGTCGTGAGGGCCCCGATCTCGACGCCGCCGTCGGGCAGCGTCCGGTAGCCCTTGAGGCCGGCGATCCGGCCGATGTCGACGAGCCGGTCGGCCGCCGCGAGGCGGAGCTTGAGGAGCGGCAGGATACTCTGGCCGCCGGCGAGGACCTTGGCCCCGCCACCGACCGCGGCGATCGCCTCCTCGATCGAGGTCGCGCGGGTGTAGTCGAACGCCGCGGGGATCATGCCGGGCCTCCCTTCCCGTTCGAGCCGTTCGTGCGGTCGGCAGCGCCGGCCGCCCCGCCTTTCGCCTTCTGGATCGCCCGCCAGACGGTCTGGGCGGTGTACGGCATGTCGAGATGGCGGATGCCGAGCGGCGACAGCGCGTCGACGACCGCGTTCGCGACCGCCGCCGTGGAGGCAATAGCGCCGGCCTCGCCGACGCCCTTGACCCCGATCGGGTTGACCGGGGAGGGCGTCACGGTCTCGTCGAGCTCGAGGTTCGGGAAGTACGACGCGCGCGGCAGCGCATAGTCGAGCATCGAACCCGAGAGGAGCTGGCCGTCGTCGCCGTAGACCGCCTGCTCCCAGAGCGCTTGGCCGACGCCCTGGGCGATCCCGCCGTGGAGCTGGCCGTCGACGATGAGCGGGTTGATCTTCTTGCCGACGTCGTCGACCGCGACGTAGCGGACGAGATCGACCTTTCCGGTCTCCTCGTCGACCTCGACGACGGCGATGTGGGTCCCGAACGGCCACGTGCAGTTCGGCGTGTCGTGGTAGGCCGTTTCGTCGAGGTACGGCTCCATCCCTTCGGGCGGATCGAACGCGAGGTCGAGGGCGAAGGCGATCTCCTGGAAGGTCTTGACCTTGTCGGGGCTGCCCTTGACCCGGTAGTCGGCGCCGTCGATCTCGATGTCCTCCGGCGAGGCCTCGAGCATGTGGGCGGCGAATCGGCGGGCCTTGTCCTTGATCTTGGCCGCGGCCTTGATCGCGGCCGTCATCCCGACCGACGAGGTCCGGCTGCCGTACGAGCCGTAGCCGAACGGCGTGCCGAGCGTGTCCGAATGCTGGACGACGATGTCCTCCATCGGGATGCCGAGCTCGTGGCTGACGACCTGGGCGTACGTCGTCTCGTGGCCCTGGCCCTGCGGCTGGGTCCCCATCGTGACGACCGTCTTGCCGGTCAGGTGGACGCGGATGTTGGCGGATTCCCACATCGCCGCGCCCCAGCCCTCGCCGACCGCGCCGATCCACTTCGAGGGGGCGACGCCGCAGACCTCGATGTAGGTCGAGAGGCCCATCCCGAGGAGCTTGCCGCGGGACTTCGCCTCGGCCTTCTTCGCCTCG
>DASTEU010000160.1:0-8108 GCA_035709325.1 Candidatus Limnocylindrales bacterium
CATCACCGGCCCGAACATCCCGATGATGCTCGGTGTCGAGGGCCAGCCCCGAGCGAGCGAGGCCAACAAGATCCTGCCGCTCGAGCGGCCCGGCGTGAAGTGCATCTCGATCCAGTTCTTCGTCCCCGAGGGCCAGCCGATCGTCTGGCGCGGGCCGCTCGTCGGCGGGGCGATCCAGCAGTTCCTCCGGGACGTCGAGTGGGGGGAGCTCGACTACCTCGTCATCGACCTGCCGCCGGGCACCTCCGACGCCCAGCTGACGCTCGCCCAGGCCGTCCCGCTGAGCGGCGCCGTCCTGGTGACGACGCCCCAGGAAGTCTCCCTGTCCGACGTGACGAAGGCGCTCGCGATGTTCAAGCGGCTGTCCGTGCCGATCCTCGGCATCGTCGAGAACATGACGGCGTTCGTCTGCCCCCACTGCGGCGAGGCGACCGAGATCTTCGGGCGGGGCGGCGGCGAGCGCTTCGCGGCGGAGCACGGAATCGACTTCCTCGGCGGCGTGCCCCTCGACATCACGGTCCGCCAGGGCGGGGACGTCGGCGTGCCGGCCGTCGCCCAGCGCGAGCCCGGTCCGGCCGCCCGGGCACTGACCGCGGTGGCCGGCGCGGTTGCGGCCCGGATGAGCGTCCGGGCAGCCGCCGCCGAGGGCCAGCCGCTTCTATCGATCAGCTGACCCTGATCGTCCGGCACGGACCCGTATCCGCGGCGGTTCCGGCCCGCCGCCGAACGGGCTTTCGGCCCCCGATACGGGCGTAGACTGGCGCAACGTTTCGGGGGAAACCTGGGGAGGAGCGCGACCGGGTGCGCTGTCGAGCATGCGGTTCGGCGACACGTCCGAACGCCCGGTTCTGCGACCAGTGCGGGGCGCAGCTGACCGACGCTCGGGCGGGTTCCGATCGCCCCCCGACGGCCTCGCCCGGCGAGCCTGGCGACCGGCGCATCGTGACCGCGCTGTTCGCCGATCTCGTCGACTACGTCCGGCTCGTCGCCGAACACGACCCCGAGGACGTCCGCCGTCGCGTCGACGCGGCCCTGATGGCGATGGTCGAGGTGATCGAGTCGTTCGACGGGACCCGCGAGAAGTTCATCGGCGACGCGATCTTCGCGGTGTTCGGGTGGCCCCGGGCCCACGACGACGACGCCCTCCGGGCAGCCCACTGCGCGCTCGCGATCCGCGAGGCGCTGGGCCGGGTCGAGGCACCGCCGATCTCCGATCCGCTCCAGGTCCGGATCGGCCTCGCGACCGGTGAGGTCGTCGCGGCGCCGCGCGGCGGCGAGGCGGGCGCGGACTGGTCCCTCACCGGACCGGCCGTGACGACCGCCGCCCGGATTCAGACGATCGCCGAACCCGGCGAGATCCTCCTCGACGAGGCCACGCTCCGCGCCGCCCGCCGCTCGTTCGACGTCGAGGACCGGGGGCTGCAGCTGCTGCGCGGCCAGTCCGTGGCGATCCGGGTCGCCCGCCTGCTCGGCCAGGCAGGGTTCCAGCCGTGGCACCCGCCGGGCGGCCGGCTGGTCGGCCGGGAGGAGGAGCGGGCGCGCCTGCGGGAGCGTGTCCTGTCGCTCGTCGAGGGGCGGGGCGGCGCCGTCGTCGTCGAGGGCGACGCCGGCATGGGCAAGTCGCGCCTGATGGCGGAGGTCGCCTCGGACGCCCGAGCCGCCGGGCTCAAGGTGACGTGGGTCGACAACGTATCCTATGGCGCCCAGGAGCCGTACCGCTTCGGGCGGGCCCTGGCCCAGGCCGTCGCCGACGAGCACGGGACGGATTCCGGCTCGATGGCCCGGCGCCTCGTCTTCACGCCGGACGCCTCGCCCGAGGAGGCTCGCCGCTGGGCCGGCGCGATCGCGGCGATGGCCCGGGACGCCGCGTTCTCCGGTTGGGAGGAGGAGGCGCCGCTCGTGCCGGCCGAACCGGCCGCCGTGGCGGACGCGATGCGGAGCCTGGCGGTGCGCTACACCCAGCGGCTCGTCGAGGTTTCGGGCCCGCGGGTCATCGTCGTCGACGATCTCCACTGGCTCGACCACTCGAGCAGCGGCATGCTCGACGAGCTGGTGCGGATGACCGCTCGCGTCCCGCTCCTCCTGCTTCTCGGGAGCCGCGCCGGCGAGCCGCCGCCGGTGCCGTCGCTCGAGGGGGCCGAGCGGATCGAGCTTCGCGGCCTCGACCTCGAGGCGACCCGCGAGCTTGCGGCGGTCACCCTCGGCGGCGTCGTCGACCCTCTCGACGCTCGCCGGCTGCATCTGCGGACGGCCGGCAACCCGCTCTTCATCACCGAAACGGTGCGCGCGGCGCTCGACGATTCCGCGGCGGCGGACGGCCGGCTCGTGCTCGATCCGAACGGCCCGCGGCCGGGCGTGCCGGTGACGCTGCGCGCGCTGCTCGGCGCCCGGATCGACGCGCTCGCCGACGATGCGCGGACCGTTATCCGCGTCGCGGCGGTCGTCGGCATCGTCTTCGGCGAAGCCGTGGTCGGCGAGCTGCTCGACCAGTCCGTCGAGCGGGCCGTCTTCGCGAAGCTCGCCGATGCCTCGCTCATCGTCCCGCTCGACGCGTCCGGCCAGTGGCGCTTCGGCCACCCGCTGATCCACGACACCGCCTACGGCGGCCTCCTCGGGAGCACCCGCCGCGCGCTCCACGCCCGGATCGCCGACCTCCTCGAGGCACGGCCGGCCCGCGGCGGAATTGGCGTCGTCGCCCGTCACCGGCTCGCGGCCGGCGACGTGGAGCGAGCCCTGCCGCTCCTCGTCCGGGCAGCCGAGGAATCCCTCGCGGTCGGCGCCACGGCCGAGGCGGCCTCGTTCTGGGAGTCGGCCGCGCAGCTCGAAGGGGCCTCGATCGAGGGCGAGACCTACCGGCGCCGGGCGCGCGAAGCGCTCGAGGCGATGCCGCCGGGACCTTCGCCGACCGGGCCCGCGGCCTGACCGTCCCCACCGACCGCACGTCCGGCAACGCCGTCCCCGCCCCCGTCGGATCCCGCGATCGCCGATCTCGACCCGCCGTCGGCGCCCACGACCCGGTTCGCACCGTCGAGCTCGATCGTGAGGCCCGGCACTCCGACCACGCAGTTCTCGCGCGCCCGGCAGGCCTCTTCGATCGCGGACCGATTCTGCGGGCGGTGGTGGACGAGGACGGTCACGCCCGCGCCCGCCCGCGCGCCGTGATCGAGCGCCTCCTCCGCCGTCAGGTGGCCACGCGACGGGTCGTCCTCGACCGCGGTCACGAGCGTCGCCTCGGGGATGAAGACGTCGGCCCCTCGGGCAGCGTCCACGAGTGCGTCGCTCGGTCCGGTGTCGCCGGAGATGACGATCCGGTGGCCCGCCCGATCCGTGATCCCACACCCCCAGGCGGGCACGTAGTGGCGACCGGAGATGAAGTCGACCCGGAGGTCCCCGATCTCGATTGCCGTCGCCGGGTCGTACTCGACGACCTCGAAGGTGTGATCGAAGAAGCCGTCGCGCTCGCTGATCGCCCAGGCCAGCCGATCGACGCGCTCGCGGCCGCCCGGCGGGACGTGGATCGGCATGCGCCGGCCGGTGAAGCCGTCCCAGGGAAGGAGATAGCGAAGCGAGACGATGTCGATGTAGTGGTCGGCGTGCATGTGGCCGATGATGATCGCGTCGAGCCGGCGCGGATCGCGGCGCTCCATCAGGCTGCGGACGACGCCCTGGCCGCAGTCGACGAGCACGGCCGTCGACGCGGTCTCGACGAGGATCCCCGACGCGGGCGTGTCCGGCTGGGGCGCCGACGTGCCCGCGCCGACGATCGTGATCCGGGTCATCGGGACGGCTCGCTCGGCATCGGCGGATGGTCGCACGGACCGCCCCCCGCCGTCACCGCCATTCCGACCGCCGGACTGTCGCGGGGCCGACACGGCCCATTGCGCCGACCGGGCCGCGGGGTACGATGTCGAGCGTGGTCGGGACCCGCCCGCTCGCCGAAAGCCTCGCGAGCACACCGTTCTTCTCGGGGCTCGATCCCGTGAGCCTCGAACGGGTCGGGCAGGGGATGCGCACGCGGCGCTTCCGGCGCGGCGAGGTGATCTTCCACATGGGCGACCCGGGCGATGCCCTCTTCATCGTCGCGAGCGGCGCCGTCAAGATCATGCTGCCGTCGGAGACCGGCGAGGAGGCGATCCTCGCGACGCTCCGGGCCGGCGACGTGTTCGGGGAGCTCGCTCTTCTCGACGGAGCGCCGCGATCCGCGACGGCGACCGCCCTCGAGCCGACCGAGACGCTCGTGCTCCCGCGCGACCGTTTCCGCGAGCTCCTCGCGACCGAGCCGGCGATCCGGGACGCGCTGCTCGCGTCGCTCGCGGCGGAGCTGCGGCGCCTCACGAATCACGTGGAGGAGCTCCACTTCCTCGACATCACCGGCCGACTGGCGTCGCGCCTCGCCCGCCTGGCGGCCGACACGGGACGACGCCAGCCGGACGGGACGATCCGGCTGGGCTCGCGGCTCACCCAGGCCGACCTCGCGGCGATGATCGGTTGCACCCGGCAGAGCGTGAACAAGCTGCTGGGCCTCTTCACCGACGACGGGTTGATCCGCCTCGACCGTGACAGCATCGTCATCCTCGACCTCGACGGCCTGATCCGGACGGCGCGCCGCTAGGGGAAGCCTTCGAGTCGGCGCCGGCGGCGGGTTGCGGCGCGGCGGCGGCGCCGGCCGGCGCGGCGGGCGCGGCGAGCGCGGTCACCCGGCGCAGCTCGGCGAGGAGGAGCGACGCCGCGGCGAGCCCGGCCCGGGAGCGACCGATCGGGCCGGCCAGGAAAACGGTGTGGTGCTCGCGGTGGACCCGGGCCGGGGTGATCGCGAGGACTTCGATCGCGGTGTCCTCTGTTCGCGGCCGGCCCCGCACGGCGACCGCCACCTCGGCGGCTGCCCGGGTCAGCGCGGACGTTGCCAATGTCTCGAGGTCGTCGGTCGAAGCGGCCGCGGCGTCCGGGTCCAGCACCTCGGCGAGCCGCAGCCAGGGACGGTCCGAGACGAGCGCGGCGAGCCCGCCGCCGGTCCCGACCTCGACGCTCGCGAGCGTCCATCGGCGCTCCTCGATGACCTCGCCGATCGCATCGGCCCAGCTCGTGTCGCCCTCGGCCCAGATGTGGTCGCCGACCAGGTCGCGAACACGGGCCGCCGTGGCCTCGACGCTCGCCGCGGCGGTCGAGCCGGTGGCGGAGATCCGCACGTCGACGGCGTCCCAGCGGGCGTACGTCGCGACGCTCGGGTTCGTCGCCCGCAGGAGTTCCTCGCCGAGGCGCTCCGCCACGGCCGACTCGCCGATGCCGGCGAGGCGGAAGGTCCTCGTGGCGTGGTCCTCGCCCGCGCCTCGATCGAGGAGGCGCGGCACGACCGCCTCGGCCCAGATCGGTCGCATCTCGCGCGGTGGACCCGGCAGCGCCACGACGACGCGCCCGTCGGGCCGGTCGACCCACCAGCCGGGAGCCGTGCCGTTCGCGTTCGCAAGGGCCGTCGCCGCGGGGATGAGCCAGGCCTGCTTGAGGTTCAGGTCGGGCATCGGGATGCCGCGCCGCGCCCAGAGGCCGCGCAGCCAGCTCTCGAGGTCGCGGTCGACGGCCGGCTCCTCACCCGCGACGCTGGCGATCGCCTCGCGGGTCAGGTCGTCGGGCGTGGGCCCGAGGCCGCCCGTGCTGACGACGAGATCGGCCCGCGACAGGGCGCCGGTGAAGGCGTCCACGACCAGGTCGAGCTGATCGGGAACCGCCTGGATCCGGCCGATCGCCACGCCCAGACCCGTCAGGCTCCGGGCCAGCTCACCGGAGTTCGTGTCGCGCGTCTCGCCAACCGTCAGCTCGCTGCCGACGCTGATGAGCTCGGCACTGAGCAGCCGACGAGACCCGTCCACCACGGCAGCGTACCGCAGCCCGGCCCGTCGCAGCGGCCGCCCATGGGGGTACCATCGAAGGAACCGAGATGCGACCTTTGCGCCGTGCCGGCACGACGACGCGCAGCGGAATCTGCAGGCACGGGACGCTTCGGCGTTGAACGGTGCTGCGGAGGCTCGGAGATGAGCGAGATCGAGCAGAGTGGCTTCGGCGAGGTCGACCGCTGGCTTGGCCTCATCCGCCGCACGCGCGAGCTGCTCGACGCCGCGGTCGACGCCGGGCGGCTGCCCGACGGCGGCGCCGACTACCTCGCCGACCGGACCCTGCCGCACGTCGAAGGCGTCCAGGCCGGCTTCGTCGGCTGGCTTCGGAGCGACGCGGCCGGCGTCGCGGAGCTGCGTTACCTGCTCGAGCTGGCCGGCGCGACACGGGTCGGTCCGGCCCTCACGTCTGCCGAGCGGCGCGCGGCGGCCGCCGAACGCCTGATCGAAGAGTCACTCGCCGCGCGCGGTCGGCATGCCGGCGGCCGGCTTCGGGGCATCGAGCCGTGGAACCTCGCCGCGCTTGCCCATGCGCGACTCGTGCTGGCGTTCCTGCCGCGTCTCCCCGACGAGGACGTCCGCTACCCCGCCGGCCGGCGGACGTATGCGGACATCACGGCGCCACGAGGACCGGCCGAGCTCGCCGAGCGCCTCGAGGAGCTGGAGCGCCAGCTCTGGCGCACGGCGACCGGCGGGCGGCCGAATCCGGTCGATCCCGGCTTCCGTCGGACGTACGGGTTCTTCGACGCCGCCGACCGCCTCGGCCAGCGGGCCTTCGGCAGTGCAGCGTAGCCCGGCCGGCGCCGCCGCGTGACCGGCGAGCGACGCGAGGACCAACGGTCGGACGCGTCCGATCGTCCGGACGAGCCATCGGCCCAGCGGGCGGACGAGCCGCTGGTATCATCGGCCGGACCTCCGGACGACCCTGCATCGGGAGCCCAACCCCTGGACGAGCCGCAGCCGGCCTCCCCCCTCGAGCCGCCCGCCGGCTCCAGCACCACGCCACCGCCTGGCAGCCCCATGCCGCCGGAGCAGCCTGCCGATCCCGTTCGGCCTGCCGATCCGGCGGCCCGCTCCGCCGGGCCGGGGCCGGGCATCCCGTTCCCGCCCGGCGGGAGCACGCCGGGTCCCGACGTCCCGCCGGCTGGGGCGCCCGGCCTCCGCCAGCAGATCGGCGCGACCAGGGACGCCGCCAAGGGCCTGATCGGCGCCCACATCGACCTCGGCAAGGCCGAGATGGCCGATATCGGCGATGCGATCAAGAAGGTCGCCGCGATGGCCGGGGTGGCGGTCGCGGCCGGACTCGCGGCCGCCCTGCTGATCGGCGTCGGCCTGCCCCTGGTCCTCGGCGAATGGATCTTCGGCTCGATGGGTTGGGGCCTCCTTCACGGTCTTCTGTTCCTCGTCGCCGTCATCGTTGCGGCGGCGCTTGCGGCGGTCGACATCCCGGCGACCCGGATCGGGGCCAGCCTGCTGCTCGGGGCGTTCGTGGGCGCCGTCGTGGCCGTCGTCCTCGGCCTGAACCTGACGAACCGTGCCTGGGGCCTCGCCGGCGACGGGCTCCTGCCCGGCGCCGCGGCGGACGTCCGGCCGCTGGCGACAGCGCTCGTCGTGCTGCCGATCGTCGCGGCCGTCCTCGCCGGCCTCGCCGGGCTCGTGACCGGTCTCCGGCGGGTCGGTGGCGAGCCGGGTTCCGCGGTCGCCGTCGTTCCGGGAGCCCTCTACGTCGCCTGGCTGAGCGCGTTCCTGTACGCCTACTCGACCGGTGTCGCCTGGTTCGACCCGGTCCTGCTCGGCGTCGGCATCGGGGGCCTGATCGCGGCGGCGCTCGTCCTCTACGTCCTCGGCCGGTGGCCGACCGGCGCGGCCCTCGTCGCCGGGCTCTCCCTCGGGGTCGTGATCGGGCTCGTGCTGGCCGTGGGCACGGCCGTCGCGTTCGGGCCGCGGGTCGGGGCCGCCGTCGGGGTGGCGGTCGGACTCGGGGCCTGGATCGCCGGCATGATCTTCGCGATCGCGAGCGATCCACCCGACATGGAGGCGCTGAAAAACAAGTTCATCCCCCAAAAGACGATCGACATGACAAAGGAGACGATGGAGTGGGCACGCGCACGGATGCCGCTCAAGCGCGGGTCGTAGCGGCCCGGGCGGACCTCGAGGGCGAGGTCGACCGGCTCGAGGCCGCCGGCCGGGCGGCGGTCGACATCCCCGCCCGGATCCGGAAGT
>DASTEU010000161.1:0-6745 GCA_035709325.1 Candidatus Limnocylindrales bacterium
GAGTTCCGGACGGTGGCCGAGCTCGCTCGACTCGTCCACGACGGCCGCCTGGACATCGAGGCGGCGATCCTCCGGACACCCTACCCGGCGGACGCCGCCCGCGAGCCCCTCGAGCGGGCGCTCGCCCAGCTCCGCGGCGAACTCGACTGACCGCGGGTAGCTCCCCGCGCGGGTGCCGTCGGCGCGGGCCCCACCGGCTCCGCAGGGTCTCTGCCAGATGTTCGCCGCGCGAAAACCGGGCGGAGCAGACACCCGAATCGGGCCCTGCCGCCTGCATCTTCATGCCGCCGGGCGCATGCGCCCGCACGAGCCGGGTCGTATGACTGAATGATCATGCGTCCAGAACGCCAATACTGAGCCAGGGCCCGGCCGGACGTTCACCGGGTGCGAATCTGGCATGGGGCGGGTCGCCCCACCTCGCGGCTCGCACGTCCCGGCCGGGTTCAGCCGCCCCCGACCCGCACGACCCAGCGGCCTCGCGCCCGGGCAGCGAGGATCGAATCGAGCGCGGGCTCGAGCGCCTCCAGCGTCACCTCGCTGATCCCCTCCCCCAGCCGGTTCGGGCGAAGGTCGCCGGCGAGGCGGGCCCACAGCGCCCGACGCTCGTCAATCGGCATCGCCGCGGAATCCATGCCGAGCAGGGCGACGCCGCGCAGGATGAATGGCAGGACCGTCGTCACGAGGGCCGGTCCGCCGGCATTGCCCGACGACGCGACGGCCGCGCCCGGGCGCAACGTCCGCAGGACGTACGGCAGCGTCGCCCCACCGACCGCATCGACCGCACCCGCCCAGCGGGCCGATTCGAGCGGCCGTGGGCTCTCGGCAACGACCTCGTCGCGGGGCACGATCCCGGCGGCGCCGAGTTGCCGGAGCCGGGCCTCCTCGTCGAGCTTTCCGGTCGCCGCCCAGACCTCGTGTCCGCGGGCGGCCAGGATCGCCACGGTGGTGCTGCCGACGCCGCCGCTGGCGCCGGTCACCAGGATCGGCCCGTCGCCGGGTCGGAGCCCCCGTTCCTCGAGGGCCACGACCGACATGGCGGCGGTGAATCCGGCCGTGCCGATCGCCATCGCATCCCGGGCCGACAGACCGTCCGGAACGGGCACGACGTAGTCGGCCGGGAGCCGGGTGAACTCGCCGTAGCCGCCGTGGCGGGCGACGCCGAGGTCATAGCCGTGGGCGAGGACGCTCTGGCCGGGCCGGAACATCGGGGCAGACGACGCGGCGACCTCACCCGCCAGGTCGATGCCGGGGATGAGCGGGCTAATGCGGGCGACCTTGCCCTCGGCGATCGTCGCGAGGGCGTCCTTGTAGTTGACGCTGGACCAGGCGACGCGGACGTCGACCGCGCCGTCGGGCAGGTCGGCGGCTGCGAACTCGCGGACGCCGCGCCGCACGCCGTCGTCGACCCGCTCGGCGACGAAGGCGCGGAAGCGGTCCGGGATCGCGGTCATGGGATCAAGCCTACGTCGGCGGCACGGCGCCGCGGACCGCGGTCCTGCGGGTTGCGATTCGGAGGCCGGGGTTGACGCGTCCGCGCTCGGCGATCACCATCGGCGGGTCGTGACGCTCCCCCGCTTCTCCAGCTCGATGTGTACGCGCCGGCGGCCCCGCCGTGCGGAGGATGGGGTCTGACGTCCCGCGAAGCCGATCGAGACTGACGCGGGACCGATGACGAGGTCCCGGGGCCGCGACTCCACCAGGGAGCGCGGCCTTTTCGATTTCTCCGGGTGACGCGACGGGTGACCCCGGGCACTCCACCCCTCCCTCAGCGGACCTCCCGATCCGACCCTTGACTGGAGAACGAACCATGCCCGCCTCGTCCCCGCATCCCGCGGAGCTCGACCGCGTCCTGGCCGAGAATCGCCGCTACGCCGCCCAGTTCGATCGATCCACCCTTCCGCTGCCACCAGGCCGGAAGGTCGCCGTCCTCGCTTGCATGGACGCCCGCCTTACCGTCGAGGACGCCCTGGGATTGCGGACGGGCGATGCTCACATCATCCGCAACGCCGGCGGCCTCGCGACCGACGACGCAATCCGCTCGCTCGTGATCAGCCAGCATCTCCTGGGCACGCAGGAGGTCATCGTCGTCGAGCACACCGGCTGCGGAATGCTGACGTTCGAGGACGAGCCGGTCCGCGAACGGATCGCCGGCGAAACGGGTGTCGACGTCGACCTGCCGCTTCGGTCGTTCGCCGATCTCGAGGCGAACGTCCGCGACCAGGTCGCCCGCATCCGGGCCCATCCCTGGATCAAGGAGGTGCCGGTGAGCGGCGTCGTGTTCGAGGTCGAGACCGGTCGCCTGCGGCACGTCGCCTGAGCGTCCCGTCCCTGCCACCGGTCGCCGGGTCCCGGCGGCTGGTGGCAACCGCCGCCGCTCTGTGACGAAGCCTTCGCGACCCTCCCCCGTCCTGCAACGCGTCCGTGCCGCTCGCCGGCCGATCATGCCCGCCACGACCGGCGGAAGGAGGACACGTGAGACAGATCTGGCGCGACTACGGGCTCAGCATCACGCTCGCCGTGCTCTTCATCGGCGCCTGGGTGCTCCAGACCTGGATGGGCTGGGTCGAGTTCGTCTCGGAGCAACGATCGCTCGGCCAGACCGCCGAGGCGTTCGGGCCCGACGGCTATTTCTGGCGCTGGGGCCAGGCGACCTTCGAGAATTGGCAGTCGGAGTTCCTGCAGGTCTTCACCTTCATCGTCCTGACGACGTTCCTCGTCCACAAGAAGAGCCACGAGTCGCCCGACACCGACTACGACACCGAGGCCGCCCTCCGGCGGATCGAGGCGCAGCTCGACGAGCTGCAGAAGAAGCGAGCGGCGAAGTGAGCGAGAAGAAGGTCACCGAGGACGACGTCCGCGCCGAACATCTCGCGGCGGTCAACGTCCGCGTCCAGTGGCTGTACCTCGGCGGCGTCATCGTCGGCGCCTTCGTCGTCATGGTCCTGCTGATCGCGATCCTCGGCGCCACCGGCTGAGGCCTGTTCCCAGGGTTTGCCGCCCGAGCACGCCATCGCCTCCGGTCGACGAGGCGGAGGAGCCGCGGCGTCAGTCCGTCGCGCAACCGCCTCCGACGCACGAGCCGAGTAGTCTGTCGTCGAAGCACAACGACCGTCCCGGATCCACCAGCAGCGGAGGTGATTCGGACCATGCGACGAGTTTGCGTTTTCGACGTGAACGAGACACTGCTCGACCTGACCGCCCTCGACGCTCCGTTCGAGCGCGCGTTCGGCCGGCCCGGCGTCCGTCGCGAGTGGTTCGGCCAGCTCCTCCAGTCCGCCTTCGTCTCGACGATCACCGACACCTACGTCGACTTCGGGACGATCGGCCGCGGCGCCCTCGACATGATCGCGCAGCGGCATGGCGTGGAACTTGCCGCGCCGGACCGGGACGGCATCCTCGGGACGATGCGGGCACTCCCGCCGCACCCGGAGGTGCCCGTCGCCCTTGAGCGGCTTCGCTCGGCCGGCCTCCGTCTGGCGGCACTGACCAACTCGACCGAGGCGGTCGCGACCGCGCAGCTCACGAACGCCGATCTCGCGCCGCTCTTCGAGCGGATCCTGTCCGCCGACTCGTCGAAGCGCCTCAAGCCCGCGAGGGAGGCGTACGAGGGGGCGGCGCGGGAACTCGGAACGAGCGTCGGCGAGCTTCGGCTTGTCGCCGCCCACGCTTGGGACATCACGGGAGCGCTCCGGGCGGGCGCCGCGGCGGCGTTCGTGGCCCGGCCCGGCATGGTCCTCGACCCACTCGGCCCGGCGCCCGACATCGTGGGTCGCGACCTCTCCGCGGTGGCCGACCGCATCCTCGAAATCGAACTCGGGGCGTAGCGGAGTCCCGGAACCTCGCCGGCGTCCCGATGATGCGGCCGAAATGGTGGTCGCGGCCCGGAGCGGCGCCGAAGAGAGGACCCGCGTCAGGACGCCTCCCGCGATCACCGCGGGGATCGTGGACCCCAGCGCAACTCGGGCACGCACATTCATGATGGACTCCCTGCCTGTGCCACCTACACACCGAGCGTGGCTGCGAGGAGTCTCGTTGCACCCGGGCCCTCGGCCATTCCCGCTGACTGGGGGAATCGACGACCCGCCAGCAGGTGTTTCTCGTTCAAGGCAAGCGTCTGCCGCGGCGGCACGAGGCACGGGTCGGCCGACGAGTCGAGTGTCGGAACCTGATTCGCTATGAGGAGGACGCCGAAGCAACCGCCCAGGCGGCGCGAACGAACGCCTCGACGAGCGCCTCCGACCGATCCGCCCGCCAGGCCAGCAGAACCTCCGCCGGCTCCAGTCCCTCCACCGGCACGACACTGATGCGGGCGGTCGTGAAGTTCTGCATGACGGTGGGCATCGTGAAGGCAACGCCGCGACCGGCCTCGATCGCGGTCACCCACTCGTCGGCCGTCTTGATGATCGGGCCCACCGGGCCGTCGCCCTCGCTTCTGAACCAGAACGTGGGCCACGGCCCACGTGGGGCCGGAACCCGCAGCCATGGCAGCTCCCGGAGGTCATCGGCGTTGACCGACTCCCTGCGGGCCACGGGATGTTCGGGTCGAACCGCGAGGACCCGGTCCTCCCGCACCAGGGTGATCGCGGCAAGTCCTTCCACGGGAAGTGGACCGAAGATGAACGCGAGGTCGGCGCTCGCATCGGCGAGTCCGGCCGACGGATCGCTGAAGTCGTGCTCCTCGGTGCGGATGTCCACGCCCGGGGCCTTCTCCGCGAACGTTCGGATGATCTGACGCACGACGGGAACACCGCCGGCCGCCGTCGAGAAGCCGACGGTGATCCGCCCGCTGCGACCCTGGGCGACACCGTGGACGCGCTCCACGGCGTCGGTCGCGGCGGTGACGACCGCGCGTGCCCCGTCGACAAGCACCTCTCCGGCTGCGGTGAGCTCCACCTTCCGGGTGCTTCGCACGAAGAGCGCCACACCAAGCTGGTCCTCGAGCCGCCGGATCGACGCCGAAAGGGCCTGCTGGGCCAGGTGCAGCCGTTCGGCCGCCCGCGTGAAGTTCAGTTCGTCGGCCACGGCGAGGAAGTAGCGCATCTGGCGGAGTTCGATGCCGTCGAGGCTGGGCGCTGGATCGCGCTCGTCAATCACCCGCCGATGCTAGATCCGGCCGGGCTCATTCACAACTGCGAGTGGTGAACACCCCACAGGTGGGTGTTTCACAGGCCGGCTTTCGGCCCATAGCGTCGATTGCATCCCGGGCGAGCGCCCGGCACGCCCGACGAAAGGACATCCGACATGGCCTCATCCACCACCCCCGATCCCCGACGCTGGTGGGCACTGGCGATCATCGCCGTCGCCCAGTTCGTCGTGATCATGGACACATCGATCATCGGCGTGGCCCTGCCCGAGATCCAACGCGCCCTCGCCTTCTCGCAGCCCGACCTCTCCTGGGTCTTCAACGCCTACGTCATCGCCTTCGGCGGCCTGCTCCTTCTCGGCGGCCGCCTCGCGGACCTCTATGGCGCCCGCCGGGTGTTCATGGCGGGTTTCGCCATTCTCGGCGCCGCGTCCCTGGCCACGGGCTTCGCGCCCTCCGACTCCGTGCTGCTCGCCGGGCGGGCGCTGCAGGGCGTTGGCTCGGCGCTGATCGCCCCGGCCGCACTGACGATGCTCATGACCCTCTTCTCGCACGATCCACGCGAGCTGACCAAGGCGCTTGCGCTCTACGGCGCCGCCGCCCCGGCGGGCGGCACGGCCGGAGTCTTCCTCGGCGGCGTCCTGACCGGGAGCCTCGACTGGCGGTGGGTGTTCCTCGTCAACGTGCCCGTGGCGGTCGCGGTCCTCCTCGTCAGCCGCGGCGTCCTTCCGAGCGGCCTCCGGCGCCCGGGCCGGCTCGACATCGCCGGTGCCGCTGCCGCCACGGCGGCCCTGTCGCTCGCGGTCTTCGGCATCGTCCGGGGCCCGATCTCCGGCTGGACCGCGACGGAAACCATCGGCGCCCTTGTCGCCGCAGCGGTCCTGTTCGCGATCTTCGTTCGTCTTCAGTCCACGAGCCGGCAGCCCCTGATGCGGCTCGGCATCTGGCGAGCGCCAAACCTCGCCGCGGCCAACGTCAGCATGGCGCTGCTTGGCGCCGCCTGGATCCCGACGTGGTTCTTCCTCAACCTCTACCTGCAGCAGGTCCTCGGCCTGGGTGCGTTCGACGGCGGCGTCGCCCTTGTCCCGATGACCCTCACGATCATGGTCCTGATGGTCGGCGTGACCGGCCGCGTGGTCAGTCGGTTCGGTTTCAAGCGTCCGCTCGTCGCCGGGCTCCTGGTCCTCGCCGGCGGCATCACCTGGCTCTCGATCGCGCCTGCCGACGGGTCGTATCTCTGGAGCATCCTGCCGGCCACGCTCGTCGCGGCGACGGGGATGTCACTCGCCTACATCCCCGCGATGCTGGCCGCTCTCGCCGGTGCCCGTCCCGAAGAAGGGGGTCTCGCTGCGGGGATCGTCAATACGACGTACCAGGGCGGATCGGCCCTCGGGCTCGCGATCGTCACCGCGGTCGCGACCGCGAGCGGGTTCGGCTCGGAGGCCCCGGCCGGCGGGATCGCCCCGGCGTTCATCGGGGCCGCAGCGATCGCCCTGATCGGTGCAGGCGTGGCGGCCATCGCCCTTCACGGACCGGCCCGAGAGGCCGCCCCTGAAGCCGCGCCGTCCGGCCGGCCCCAGTTCGCGGATTGACGTGGCCGCGCGGAGCACGCCGGCGGGCGCGACCAGCCCGCCGGCAACTCCGTGGCCGCCCAGGGCACCA
>DASTEU010000162.1:0-2409 GCA_035709325.1 Candidatus Limnocylindrales bacterium
GAGCACGCCGTAGTCGATCTTCACGTCGCGGCGGTAGGTCCCGATCGTCAACGGTGCGCTGCCCGCGGCGTGGCCGCGGAGGAGGTCGGCGAAGTCGAGGTCGGTCAGGATGTCGCCGTTCATGACGAGGAAGTGCTCGGGAAACCGCTCGAGATTGAGCACGACGGGACCCATCGTCCCGAGCGGCACGTCTTCGGTCACGTAATCGACGGCGATCCGCCACTGGGAGCCGTCGCCGACGTAGGCTCGGATGAGCGCGCCCAGGTACCCGATCGCGATCGTCGCCCGCTCGAATCCCCGGCGGGCGAGCTGACGAAGGACGATCTCGAGGATCGAGAACTCGTCGCCGATCGGGACGAGCGGCTTCGGCAGCGTCGTCGTATAGGGCCGCAGACGGGTCCCGCGCCCGCCGGCCAGGATGACCGCATGCATCAGACGTTGTACCTCGTCGGCTTGTAGGTGGCGAGGTTGTCGGCGTCGGTGAACCAGCCGATCGTCTCGCGGAGGCCGTCCTCGAGACTCCATCGGGGGCTCCAGCCGGTCGCCGCCCGCAGGGCGCTGCTGTCGCAGACGAGGCGCATGACCTCCGAAGCGTCGGGTCGGAAGCGCTCCTCGTCCTGGTGGAGCTCGATGTCGCGGTCCATCAGCCGGGCAATCGTCTCGGCCAGGTCGCCGATCGAGATCTCGGTGCCGGTGCCGGCATTCAGCACGCGGCCCACCACGCCGGCCGCCGGTGCCGCCCCGACGGCGAGGAAGGCAGCCACGGTGTCCCGGACGTAGGAGAAGTCGCGCGTCGGGGACAGGTTGCCGAGGTTGACCGTCCGGGCGCCCGCGGCAAGCTGGGTGATGATCGTCGGGATCACCGCCCGGGCCGACTGGCGCGGGCCGAACGTGTTGAAGGGCCGCAGCGTCACGACCGGCAGCTCGAAGCTGAGGTGGTAGCTCTCGGCCAGCTTGTCGGCCCCGATCTTCGAGGCCGAGTAAGGCGACTGGCCCTGGAGGGGATGGGCCTCGCTGATGGGAACCGTGCGGGCGGTGCCGTAGACCTCGCTGGTCGACGTGACGACGACCCGGCCGGTGCCGAGCGACCGAGCCGCCTCGAGCACGTTGAGCGTGCCGCTGACGTTCGTATCGACGTACGAACGCGGGGCGCGGTAGGAGTAGGGGATCGCGATGAGCGCGGCGAGGTGGTAGACGACCTCGGCGTCGCCAACGAAGTCGACGACGCACCCGGCGTCGCGGATGTCGCCGAGGACGACGTCGATGCCAGACTTGACGTCCTCGGGCAGACGATCCAGCCAGCCCCACGTCCCGAACGAGTTGTACTGGGCGAGCGCCCGGACGGTGTCGCCCCGGGCGAGGAGCGCCTCGACGAGGTGCGAGCCGATGAACCCGTCGGCCCCCGTGACTGCGACGATGGACAGGACCCGATCCTCCGCGTTCGCTGGGTGGTGGCGCCGGCCGCGACGGGGACCACCGGATCCCCGCCACGGCGAGAGTAGCCGAACCTGGCGCTCGTTGGGGCGTGACCCCCGTGAGGAAGCCGCAGCAGCCGGTGCCAACACGCCCCGGCCCCTCGGCCGCATCATCCGGGGATGGATCACGCCGATCACGTCCGACTCATCAGGGCCGGCGTCACCGCCCTCCCGGGAGCTGCACCGCTCCGCCGCTGGCTCGAGCTCGGCGCGGGCGAGGGCGCCTTCACGCTGGCGCTGGCCGATCTGCTCGGGTCCGCCGCCGAGATCACCGCGATCGACCGCGACGCGGCCGCGCTCCGGCGCCTCGCCGTCGAGCTCGCCGCTCGGTTCCCGGCGGCGCGCCTGACGACCGTCACCGCCGACTTCGGCCGGCCGCCGGCCCTCGCCGGCCCGCCCTACGATGCGCTCCTCGCCGCGAATGCGCTCCACTTCGTCCGCGACCCGGCCGCCGTCCTCGCCCGCCTGGTGCCGTTGCTGCGGCCGGCGGCCCGCGTCGTGGTCGTCGAGTACGACGTCGACCGCGGCAACCCGTGGGTTCCCCATCCGTTCTCGTACCGGACCTGGAGGCGGATCGCGGCCGATGCCGGACTCGTCGGCACCCGCGAGATCGGGCGGGTGCCGAGCCGTTTTCTCGGGGCGATCTATGCTGCGGCGAGCGACGTCGCCGAGGCGGGGGCGATCGGTCGGATGACCAACGGCGCCTCGACGCGGGGCCGCTAGCATGCGGGGCCGACGATGAACGCGACCGAGCGCCAGTCCAGCTTCATCTGCCCGATCCTCGTCGGGCGCGACGACGTGCTCGACCTCGCGGACCGGCGGCTCGCGAGCGCCGCGGCCGGCGACGGCCAGTTCGTCCTGCTGGCCGGCGAGGCAGGGATCGGCAAGACGCGGCTCCTCGGGGCGATCGGCCGGCGGGCCGGCCTCGCCGGGT
>DASTEU010000163.1:0-2030 GCA_035709325.1 Candidatus Limnocylindrales bacterium
TCGCGGTCAAGAGCGGCGGCCACAGCGGCGCCGGCCACAGCGCGACCGAGGGCGGGATCCTCCTCGACCTCTCGGACATGAAGGCGCTCGACATCGACGTCGACGGCCGCACGGCCTGGGCCGAGACGGGCCTGACGGCGGGCGAAGTGACGGCCGCGGTGGCCGCCCACGGGCTCGTCGTCGGCTTCGGCGACACGGGTTCGGTCGGGATCGGCGGGATCACGCTCGGCGGCGGGATCGGATACCTCGTCCGCAAACACGGCCTCACGATCGACAACCTGGTCGGCGCCGAGATCGTCACCGCCGACGGCGATCTCCACCGCGTGGACGCCGACCACGAGCCGGACCTCTTCTGGGCCATTCGTGGCGGCGGCGGCAACTTCGGGGTCGCCACCCGCTTCCGGTTCCGGCTCCACGAGCTGCCCGGGTTCGTCGGCGGGATGCTCGTCCTGCCGGCGACCGCGGAAACGGTCGCCGGGTTCATCGCGGCCGCCGAAGCGGCCCCCGAGGAGCTCTCGACGATCGCCAACATCATGCCCGCCCCGCCGATGCCGTTCCTCGCTCCGGAGGTCCATGGCGAGCTCGTCATCCTCGGCATGCTTGCCTGGGCCGGCGATCCCGCGTCCGGCGAGGCGGCCATCGCCCCCTTCCGGGCGCTGGCCACGCCGTATGCCGACATGGTCAAGTCGAGCTCATACCCCGAGATGTTCCCGCCCGACGAGGGCGAGTACCACCCGCTCGCGGTCGCCCGGACGCAGTTCCTGGACCACGTCGATCGGGCGACAGCCAGCACGATCGTCGAGACCCTGCGCGCGTACGACGCCCCGATGCGCGTCGTCCAGCTGCGGGTCCTCGGCGGGGCAATGGCCCGTGTCCCGGCCGAGGCGACTGCGTTCGCCCATCGCACAAGCCGGATCATGGCTGTCGCGGCCGCCTTCTACGAGGGGCCCGACGACAAGGCCGCCCGCGAGGCGTGGGTCGAGGCATTCGTCGCCGCGATCCGCCAGGGGGACGACGGGGCATACGTCAACTTCCTGGACGACGAGGGGCCGGATCGGGTGCGGGACGCCTATCCGGGCTCCACGTGGGACCGCCTCGTCGAGCTCAAGCGGCGCTACGACCCGACGAACCTCTTCCGCCTGAACCAGAACGTCACGCCGACGGCCGAGGCGGCCCGATGACAACGACGGCGACGCAGCCGATCGGGGAACTGGACCCCGCCTTCAGCAGTCCCGGCGCCGTCGCCCTCGACTGGGCGGCGGCGCGCGAGGCGGTCGCGTCGGCCGAGATCCACTGGCTCTCGACCGTCCGGCCGGACGGACGGCCGCACGTCGCGCCGCTCATCGCGATCTGGATCGACGACGCGCTCGTCTTCTGCACGGGCCGGACCGAGCGCAAGCGGCTGAACCTCGAGTCGAACGCGTCGTGCGTCCTCACGACGGGCTGCAACCGGCTCGGCGAAGGGGTCGACATCGTCGTCGAGGGCGCGGCGACCCGGGTCGCGGACGAGGCCCGGCTCCGGCGGCTGGCCGATGCGTACGTGGACAAGTACGGGCGCGACTGGCGGTACACGGTTCGCGACGGCGCCTTCTACCACGCCCCGGAGTCGCTTCGTGGCGAGGACATCGGGGACGACCCGCCCGAGGTGTGGGTGTTCGAGGTCCGACCGACGAAGGTCCTCGCCTTCGGCCGCGACGGAGGGTTCAGCCAGACGCGCTGGCGTTTCGCCGTGTGACAGGGGCCCCCGGGGCTCGCCCACGGGCCCACCGCCGGGCCGCCCGCCGCAGGCCTCGAGCCCGCCTTCGCCCGGGCCGGCCGCCGCGATATTCCGCGGAGGTTTATCCGGAGGCAGGGACGACGCCCTGGGCGCGTTTCATCGCCCGAATATCACCGGGAGGCGTAAACGTGGCGCAGGTAAGGCTTCCCGAAAGGACCGTTAGGCAATCTAAACATCCCGCGAATATCGGAGGCCCCATAGGGCGGGACGAGGCTGTGGCCCGCCCCAGGGGCCGCTTCGCCAGCGTTGGTGC
>DASTEU010000164.1:0-2882 GCA_035709325.1 Candidatus Limnocylindrales bacterium
TGAACCTCGCGGCGACGATCGGCGGCTTCCTCATCGCCGCCAGCGTCCTGCCGTTCCTGTGGAACGTCTTCATCTCGCTGCGCAGCGGCCGGATCGCCGGCGACGACCCGTGGGAGGCGAACACCCTCGAGTGGGCGACGAGCTCCCCGCCCCCGCCGTACAACTTCGACCACCTGCCCGAGATCCGCTCGGAGCGGCCGCTCATCGACGTGCGCCACGGCCGGACGAAGCCGGCCGCCCTCCTGCCCGACCCGGGCCCCGCCCCGCAGCCGACCCACTGACGAGGACGCCGACGTGACCTCCGACACGCGCGCCATCGCGGCCACCGAGGAGCATTCGCCGGTCTCCGGCCTCGCCCACGACCAGCGGGGCGGGATCAGCAACCCGATCCTCGGGATGATCCTGTTCATCTGCTCCGAGGTGATGTTCTTCTCGGGCCTGTTCGCCGCCTACTTCAGCGTCCGGGCCTCGACGACGCCCTGGCCGCCGACCGAGCCGGCGGAGCTCGCCGAGCACTTCAACCTCCATGCCGAGCCGTGGTTCGCGCTTGGCCTGACGATCATCCTCGTCATCAGCTCGTTCACCTGCCAGTTCGCGGTGTGGGCGATCCGGCGCAACGACCGGACGGCGTTCATCAGGAACATCGCGGTCACGCTCGTCCTCGGCATCGTCTTCCTGATCTGCCAGATCTACGACTACATCACGCTCGGCTTCGGCCTCTCGGACGGCGTCTTCGGGACGACGTTCTACACGCTCACCGGCTTCCACGGCGCCCATGTCTTCGGCGGCGCGATCATGCTGTCCGTCGTCCTGTATCGCGGCCTCGCCGGCCAGTTCTCGGCCCGTCACCACGATGCCGTCGAGGCGACGTCGCTCTACTGGCACTTCGTCGACGTCGTGTGGATCGCCCTCTTCTCCACGCTCTACATCCTGTAGGCAGGAGGCCTGATGCATCCGCTGAAGCACCCGCGCAACGCGATCCTCGTCGGCCTCGGCTTCGTGGCCGTCGCGGCGGCCTACTGGGCAATCCCCTACTTCGGTGAGTGGCACCTCGACTACGCCGGCGTGACGATGCTCGCGGCCCTCGGCATCGCCACGGCGCTCATGTTCTACGTCCTGATCGCCGGATCACCCTCGGACTGATGGCCTCGCGGAGCGCGGCTGCAGGCCTCGGGGGAGCGCGCGCGAGGCGCGGGCCGAGGGTCCCCGGGCGGGTGATCCCGTGATCGAGGAGATCTGGAACGGCATCCTCGAGTTCACGGCCCGGTTCGTGATCCCCGACTGGGGCTCCGTGATCGCGATGCTGCCGGTCGTCATGGCCGTCATTGCGCTGCTCTTCTTCGGGCGGGTGGCCTGGGCATGGGCGACCGCGGGTCCGACCCGCCGTGGTGGGGGACGCCGCAAGCCGGTCCCACCGCCCGGCGTCCACATGCCGGGGCCGAGCTACGCTCCGATCTTCGCCGGGATCGGTGCGTTCCTCCTGTTCCTCGGCCTCGTCTTCGGCGGGTTGACGCTGCTCCTGGGGGTCGTCGCTCTGACCCTCACCCTCCTCTACTGGGGCCGCGAAGCGCTCGTCGACTACGACCGCGTCGCCGGCGAGGAGCGGCAGCTTCCCGCCGTCGTTCACGAGGGCCCGCCACCGGGCGTCCACATGCCGGGCCCGTCGTTCCGGCCGATCCTCATCTCGCTCGCTCTCGCCGTCCTGTTCGCGGGACTGGTCTTCGGCGGATGGGTCCTGGGCGTCGGCGTGATCCTCACGATCGTCACCCTGCTCGGCTGGCTCAACGACGCCCGGAAGGAATACCGCCACGTCGAAGCCGCCGACCGGATCGGCCACCTCGAGAACGAGCCGGCACCGGGCTGGCCGAAGCGGGTCCTGCTGTTCATGGCGCTGGCCGTCGTGGCCGCGGTCGTACTCGACGCCGGCTGGTTCCCGCCGCGCTCGGCCGGGGCCGGCGAGGGCGAGGGTGGCTCGCCGCCGCCGGCCGGCCCGTCCGCGCCCGCCGGACAGATCACGATCGTCGCGGAGGCCGTGAAATTCGATGTCGCGACGCTCAACGTCCCGGCCGACACAGCCTTCAAGCTCGCGCTCGACAACCGCGATCCGGGCACCCCGCACGACGTCGACATCCTCGCCGCGGACGGCAGCAAGCTCTTCGACGGGCCGGACTTTCCCGGCATCGAGGTCCGCGTCTACGACGTCCCGCCGATCCCGGCCGGGACGTACCCCTTCATCTGCTCGATCCATCCCGACCTGATGAAGGGCGAGCTGATCGCCGGTACCTGACGAGATGGGCCCCGCTCCCGACCGGCGGCCGGTCGTCATCGGCCTGCTCGTGGCATTTGCCGTCACCGCGGCGGTCGTCGCATTCGTGGCCCTGACCCGGCCCGGCGGCGAGGCCGACGCGATCGCCCGGGACGAACCGGCGCCGACGTTCGACGGTATGACGCTCGAGGGCGAGACGTTCAGCCTGGCCGAGATGCGCGGCCGGCCCGTGATCGTCAACTTCTGGGGCCCGACCTGCGTCCCGTGCCGCGACGAGTTCCCGCTCTTCAAGGCGAAGCTCGCAGAGCACGAAGCCGACGGCGTCGTCCTCGTCGGCGTCCTCATGGCCGACCCACCCGACCTCGCCCGCCAGTTCGTCGCCGAACAGGCGGCGGGCTGGCCGACGGTCGTCGATCCCGACGGCGCGATCAAGGCCGCGTACCGGGTCGTCGCCCGGCCCCAGACCTACTTCATCGACGGGAACGGGATCCTGCGCGGGATCCAGATCGGCGAGGTCCGGGAGTCGGACTTCGAACGCCACTACGCCCTGATCGCGGGCCGGTCGTGACCGGGCCGGATGCCGTCACGGCGTCCGCGGCCGTCGAGATCGAGGACC
>DASTEU010000165.1:0-5518 GCA_035709325.1 Candidatus Limnocylindrales bacterium
CGACCCGGCGGTCGACCGCCATGAACCAGTCGACGAGGACCGCCAGGACGAGGACCGTGAGGAGATCCTCGGCCGCTTCGGCCAACGCGCCGCGCTGCCACGCGTCGGGCAGGACGACGACGGCATACGGGGCGAGGAAGACGCCGGCGAACAGTGCGGCACCGTGGCGAGGAGCCACGCGGCCCGCCCACCAGACGCCCGCGAGCGCGACGAAGTGGAACTCGGAGTGCGGGGCGCTCGTGAGCGTGACGGCGACCAGGCTCACGAGGGCATCGAGCGGGACGATCCAGGGACCGGCCCGGAACCGGAGGGCGAGGAACCGGCTGACGACGAGGCCGGCGGAGAGAAGGGTCGCCGGCAGGAATCCCTCGTCGTGACGCTCCGGTCCGAGGAACAGGCCGAGCAGGAACGCCACGGCGATCGCGAGCAGGCTCAGCAACGCCGCGAACGTCGAGCTGCGCGGATCGAGAAGGAGGCTGCTCCGGCCGGCGAGCGGCCGGTTCGGCCGTGCCGTTGCGGTGGGTTCGGTCGCCTCGCCTCTACGCGTCACCGGGCGGCCCGTCGCCGGCCGCCACCACCGGCAACGCGGGCACGAGAGCCGCCGCGTCCATCATCTGCGAACCGCCGAACCGGGACGTCATGGCCGCAAGGGTACCGCAGGACGCCGCGCCGCCCTCGACGCCGGAATTGACAGGCTCCACGGGCCGCGGCATCATTCAACTACATGGTTGAATATCCGCAGTTGAACGAGATCTACGCCGCGCTCGCGAGCGACGTGCGCCGTTCGATCGTCGATCGCCTCGTTCGAGGAGAGGCTCGGGTCACCGAGCTCGCGTCTCCCTTCGACATCTCGCTTGCTGCCGTTTCGAAACACATCGGCGTGCTCGAGCGGGCCGGCCTCGTCCGGCGCCGGGTCGAAGGACGGACGCATTGGCTCGCCCTGGAGCCGCGGCCGCTGATCGAGGCCGAGGCATGGATCGAACGCACGCGTGCGTTCTGGAGTGGACGGCTCGACGCGCTCGAGGATCTCCTTCGCGCGCCCGACGCCTATGAGTGAGGCTACCGCGCCCGGCGCGGTCCGGATCGAGCGAGTCCTGCAGGCGCCGCCGGATCGGGTCTTTGCCGCCTGGACCGACCCGGCGAGCCTGGGCCGCTGGTTGTCGCCGGTCGGCCGCGCCGAAGCCGAGATCGAACCCTGGGTCGGCGGCCGGATCCGGGTGACGATGATCGGGCCGGGTGTCCGCATCGAACACACTGGGGAGTACCGCGAGGTGGTGCCCGGCCGCCGACTCGTCTTCACGTGGCAGTCGCCGTATACGGGGCCCGGTACCTCGCTCGTCACGATCCTCCTCGAGCCGAGCGGAGCCGGGACCGCCCTCACCCTCGTTCACGAGCAGCTCTCGGCCGACCAGGTCGAATCACACGGCGGCGGCTGGGGCCGGATCCTGGACCGACTGGCCGTCGACCTGGCCTCGGCCGGCCGCGCGGGAGGTATCTGATGGCGCTCGACGTCCTCGTCTCGATCGAGATCGCCCGGCGGCCCGACGAGGTCGCCGCCTACCAATTCGATCCCGCAAACGACCCGACGTGGATTGGGGGCGTGACGACAGCCGAGCGCCTGACGGAGGGCCCGATGGCCGCCGGGTCGCGCGTACGACGCCAGGGAAGCTTCATCGGCCGGCCGATCGAGTGGGTCATGGACGTCGTCGAGCACGTCCCCGGGCGGCGCCTGGCCATGCACGCGGTCCGGAGCCCCTTTCCGATGGACGTCACCTACGAGCTGGCGCCGTCGCCCCTCGGCACGCGGGCCACGATCCGAATCCGGGGCGAGGCCGCCGGCTTGTACGGGCTGCTGGGCCCGCTCACGCCGCTCATGGTCCGTCGGTCGGTCCAGTCCGACCTCGCCCGCCTCAAAGGGGCGCTCGAGCGCGGACCTGGCTAGCTCGGGCGGCGTATCGGCCGGTCGGCGACTCCGCGGCGCGGTCCTCGATGCGCTTCACGGACGTGGAACGAACCTGCCGGACGTGATTCGCCGTTGATCAGCAACTCGACGCGGTGTTCGCCGCTGCGGTGGACGCGCGTGGTGAGCTGCTGGAGCGAGATCCGCTTGGACAGCGCGACCTGCTCCGCGGGTTCGAGCTCGACGCACCGGACCTTGAAGACCTTGGGACTCGTCCGGCCGCTCGCCTTGACGACGTGGATCCGCAGATCGACGTTGAACGCCGCCCTTCGGTCGCCGGCGTTGCGGGGACGTCGACCCCGAAGCTGTCCTTGAGCGGTGCGGCCATCAGCGCAGTGTCGTCAGGAAACCTGACAACTGCCGACCGGAAACTGACCTCGACTCGGTCACGACGCTCAGGTCATCTCGAGTGGCCGCGGCGTGACCTGAGTCGATCTCAGACGCGACGCGTCAGTCCGGACGTCCTTGCCGAGACCAGCTGGAGCGCGGCCGCGTCGAGCCCGTGGGCCGGAAACACGACGAAGCCGTGGCCGCCGGCCGCCAATCCTGCGTCGATTGCCTGACCGAGGTGCGCTGCCGGGAACGGGTCGCCCCAGTCGTTCGGCCCGGCGACCTCGGCGTCTGCCGTGACCTGGACGACGGGCACGATGGGCACCGGGGCCCGCTGCCGGACGTCGGTTACGACCTCGAAGACCCACGAAGGGGTTCGACGGAGGATCGCGTGATACGCCATCGGGAGCAGCAGGTCGAGCGACGCCGCCAGCGCGCCGACGTCCTGCCCGGCGTAGCGCCGGCGGGTCGCGTCGTCGCCAGGGACGACGAAGGCGCCCACGGGCAGATCCGGCCGGACGCCGCGCACCTCGCCGACGATGCGGGCCACGAGCTCGGTGATCACCTGGCATTTGAACGCGGTCCAGGTCTCGAGCAGCTCGTCATGGATCGCCCGCGCTGCCGCCGCCGGGTCGGAGACGGCGATCTCCACGCCCATCTCGTCCCGAAAGCGGCGGAGCGTCGTGGGGTCGAAGGAGCTGTCGATGGGGCTCGCGCCCTCCCGCAGCTCGAGCTCCCAGTGGATGGGCCAGCGAACGAAGTCGAGGACGAAGAGATCGATCGGTTGCCGTTCGGCGGCGTCGCGACATGCGCGTACGAGGGCGTCCTCGTAGCGCCGATCGGTCGGGATGATCCCGCGATACCATTCCATCCGGGGTCGGAGCTTGCCGAGGGGCGTGATCGGTCGGAGCGAGTCGCGGATGGGCATGATCGCCTCGGCGTGGTCCGAGTAGCAGGCGATGCCGCCCCCCAGCCGAAGCCCGGTTTCGCGCGCGCCCCGGGCAATCTCGGCGGGGATCGAGTGGCCCTCCGTCAGCAGCGCGTCGAGCCCGGCGGCGGCCAGCGTGTCGAACAGACTCCGCCGGGCGCCGGCCGTCATGGCGGCGAGGGT
Source organism: Candidatus Limnocylindrales bacterium (assembly GCA_035709325.1). GTDB lineage: Bacteria > Chloroflexota > Limnocylindria > Limnocylindrales > CSP1-4 > CF-46. Next base: position 3,402 of record DASTEU010000165.1, read on the forward strand.
CCGTAACGGGCCGAAGGCGCCGGCAAGCGGCGGGACCGCACCGCCCGCCGCAAGTGGCGGGAGCCCACCGCCCGATCCGGCCGCTCCCTGGGTCATCCGCCCTCCCGGGGCGGGCGGCCGTCCAGTTGGCGCAGTGCCTCACGGGTACGCCCACCAGCCCGCTCGAGCGCGGCGACGATGGCCGCCTCGTCCGCGGTCGTGAGCAGTGACAGGAGAGCGACCTTGACGCGGCCGCCGGCCCACGCGAGCTGGCGCTGGCAGTCCTCTTCGCTGCGGCCGGTCGCCTGGACGAGGAGGCGGACGGCTCGCGCCCGCAACTTGTCGTTGTTCTGCGCGAGGTCGACCATGAGGTTGGAGTACGTCATGCCGAGACGGATCATGAGTGTCGTCGAGAAGCTGTTCAGAATGAGCTTCTGGGCGGTGGCCGCTTTCATCCGGGTCGATCCCGCGATCGGTTCCGGCCCGGTCTCGACATGCAGGTAGTGGTCGGAGCTGGCCCTGAGTACGGGATTGTCATTGCTGCTCACGACGACGCACAACGCTCCAGCGTCGTGGGCCGCTGCAATCGCGCCGAGGACGTACGGCGTCGTCCCGCTCGCGGTCAGCCCAAAGACGACGTCGTGCGCCGCGACGTCGGACGCGTCATGGCGGCCCTGTGCGCGATCGTCTTCGGCCTCCTCATGAGCACGTTCGAGGGTGTCGACGCCACCGGCGAGGCGGGCGACGACGCGTTCACCCGAGATCGAGAACGTCGGCGGCAGCTCGGCCGCGTCGATGGCGCCGATCCGCCCCGACGTGCCGGCGCCGAAGTAGAAGATCCGCCCGCCGGCCCGGAATCGATCCGTGGCCCTGTCGACGACCCGGGCGAGCTCGGGCAGCACTGCCCGCACGGCGCCCGGCACGAGCGCATCCTCGTCGTTGAGCATGGCGAGGATGTCGAACGTCGCGCGGACGTCGATGTCGAGCGTCCGCGGGTTCCGCTGCTCCGTCGCGAGCGCGTCCTGGGCCGCGACGTCCGCCACAGGCCGGGGTAGGCTGGTTCCCTCCACGAAAAGGATAGTAGCGCAATCTTCGGAGGCTGAAAATAACTATCTTCATCGGGGTCGATGCCGGTGGGACGTCGCTGACCGCCGCCGCGATCGATGCGGGCGGCGAGGTCGTCGCCGTCCACCGGGGCCGTAGCGTGAACGCCTTCGCGGCAACCGCTGCCGGCGCCACATCGGCCCAGCCGGTCGATGAGGCCCTCCGAGCGATCCTCGCTGAGACCGGGGACCGGTCGGTCGGCGGCCTGGTGGTTGGCCTGGCCGGCTCGAGCACGCAGTCGGACGTCAGGGAGGACCTCGGTACGGTCGCAGCGACCCTTGGCCTGGCCACCCAGCCGCTTGTCGTGAACGACGCCGAGGCAATGTACGCAACGGGCACGGTGGCCGCGAGCGGCTCGGTCCTCGTCGCCGGCACGGGCGCGATCGCGATGGCCGTTCGGGACCGCCGCGCCACGTGGCGTGCGGACGGGCACGGTTGGCTCGTGGGCGATGCCGGGTCGGCGGTGTGGATCGGGCTGCACGGAGTGCGCGCCGTGCTCGGAGCGATCGAATCTCGGTCCGAGGGCACATCCCTCGCCGACGAGCTTCCCGTCCTCCTCGGCCGGCTGTCTGGGCGCGAGATCGGCGCGGATCCGCAAGCGATGGTCGTCGCCGTCCACGAGCTCAAGCCGGCCACGCTCGGGTCGATCGCGCCGCTGGTCGACCGGCACGCGGCCAGCGGCGACCGCGTGGCCCGGGCCATCCTGCGATCGGCGGTTCGGCAGCTGACCATGACCCTGGCCGCCGTCGTCGAGCGCGGCGGTCAGGACCTGCCGATCGTCGTCGGCGGCTCGGTTGCGTTCGAGAGCGCCACTGTCCGCCGCGGGCTCGAGCGCACCGTCGCACGGCGTTGGCCCGGAGCCGCCCTCACCGTCGTTCGGACCGGGGCCGCCGGCGCCGCGCTCTGGGCCCGGGGGCTCGCCGGGAACGACCACGACGACGATCTGCTCCGGGCAGTCCGAGCGAGGGTAGAAACCTTCGGTATTGACCAACGGGCACGGAAGTAAATATCATCAAGGCCTGCGGAACTGCCGG
>DASTEU010000166.1:0-2318 GCA_035709325.1 Candidatus Limnocylindrales bacterium
GATCAGCCAGGGCACGCTCCAGTCGATCTACGAGTACGAGTCGCTCATCGCCGAGCTGACGGGCCTCGACGTCGTCTCGGCATCGCACTACGACGGGGCGGCCGCCACGGCGGAGGCCGCCCTCATGACCTGTCGCCAGACCAGGCGGGCGCGGGTCCTCGTCTCGGCCGCCGTCCACCCTCACTACCGCGAGACGATCCGGACGTACTTCGCCGGCCGGCTCGAGGTCGACGAGATCCCGGTCGCGACCGAGGGTGAGGCGGCCGGAACGACCGATCTCGCCGCGCTCGAGGCGCTCCTCGGCGACGCGGAGCGGCCCGTCGCGGGCGTCCTCGCCGCCCAGCCGAACTTCTTCGGCCTGCTCGAGCCGATGGCCGCGATCTCGGAGGCCAGCCACGCCGCCGGCGCGCTGTTCGTCGCGGTCGTGGAGCCTGTTTCGCTCGCGGTCCTCGCGCCGCCGGGCGAATACGGCGCCGACATCGCGGCGGGCGAGGGCCAGCCGCTCGGAATCGCGCCGCAGTACGGCGGCCCGTACCTCGGCATCCTCGCCGCCACCGACGCCCTCGTCCGGCAGATCCCCGGGCGCCTCGTCGGGATGACGACCGACCTCGACGGCCGGCGGGCGTATGTCATGACACTACGCGCGCGCGAGCAGGACATCCGGCGGGATCGGGCGGCCAGCAACATCTGCACGAACCAGGCGCTGCTCGCGCTCGCCGCCTCGATCTACGTCGCGACGCTCGGGCCGCACGGCCTGCGCGACGTCGCGGCGACCGGGGCGGCCCGGGCGGCCGAGCTCGAGGTTGCCCTGGCGGCCGTCGGAGTCGAGCGCCTCCACCCGGGCCCCTACCTCAACGAGTTCGCGGTCCGCGTGGCCGGCGCCCGTGACGTCCATCGGCGGCTGCTCGAGCGGGGCTTCCTGGCCGGGCTCGCCCTGGCCGACGTCGCGCCGGGCGATCCGGCCCTCGAGGACGCGCTCCTCGTCTGCGCCACCGAGGTGACGACGAGTGAGGAGATCGCCCGCTTCGCCGGCGCCGTCGAGGACGTCCTCGCCGGCCGGCCGCCGGTCGCGGTCGAGGCCGGAGCCGGCGCGGAGCGACCGCGCCGCGAGCGGCGCCAGGCGGCCGGAGCGCCCCGATGACCGTCGTCGGCGAGCGCCTCCAGCCCACGATCTTCGAGCGGTCGCGGCCGGGCCGCGGCGGCGACAAGATCCCCCATCCGCCGAAGGACGCCCTCGAGCGGATTCCGGACGCCGCCCGGCGCTCGACGCCGCCGGCCCTGCCCGAGCTCAACGAGCCGGAGGTCGTCCGCCACTACGTCAACCTCAGCCACCTGAACTACTCGATCGATTCGGGCTTCTACCCGCTCGGGTCGTGCACGATGAAGTACAACCCGAAGCTCAACGAGTGGGCGGCGCGTCTGCCGGGCTTCGCGGGCCTCCACCCGTTCACGCCGGACGAGGCGGCCCAGGGAACCCTCCAGCTTCTCTGGGAGCTCGAGGGCATTCTCGCCGAGGTCAGCGGCATGCGGGCGGTCAGCCTCATGCCGGCCGCCGGCGCCCAGGGCGAGCTGTGCGGGATCCTCATGATCCGGGCCTACCACCACAGCCGCGGCGACACCGACCGCGACGAGGTCCTCGTGCCCGACTCCTCGCACGGGACGAACCCCGCGACCGCCTCGATGGCCGGCTTCAGGACGATCACGATCCCGTCGGCCGCCGACGGCGGCGTCGACGTCGACGCGTTCCGGGCGGCGCTCGGACCGCGGACCGCCGCGGTGATGATCACGAACCCCTCGACGCTCGGCCTGTTCGAGCGGCGGATCGGCGAGCTCCTCGACGCGGTCCACGAGGTCGGAGCGCTGGCCTACATGGACGGGGCCAACCTGAACGCGATCCTCGGCCGGTTCAAGCCCGGCGAGGCCGGCTTCGACGTCATGCACTTCAATGTCCACAAGACGTTCTCGACGCCGCACGGCGGCGGAGGCCCCGGTGCCGGCCCGGTCGGCGTCGGTGACAAGCTCCTCCCGTACCTGCCCAACCCGCTGGTCATTCGGGGCGACGACGGCACGTTCCGGCTTGAGCGGCCTGACGAGCGGCCGACCTCGATCGGGCGCATGCGGAGCTACGTGGGCAACACCGGCGTCCTCGTCCGGGCGTTCGCCTACATTGCCGCCCACGGCGCATCGGGCCTCCGAGAGGTGAGCGACGACGCGGTGCTGGCCGCCAACTACCTGCGTCACCGAGTCGGCGACGCCTACGAGATCCCGTTCGACCGGGCCTGCAAGCACGAGTTCGTGGCCTCGGCGTCAGGGATCAA
>DASTEU010000167.1:0-2392 GCA_035709325.1 Candidatus Limnocylindrales bacterium
ATCCGGCCGAGGAGGACGCCCGCTGCCGCGGCGATGGCCGCGAGTGCGAGCGGCGGCCCGATCGACGTCGTCGTGGCCAGGCCCAGGAGCCAGCCGAAGGCGACGATCAGCTTTGCGAGCGGGCTGACCCGCCCGAGGGGACTTTCGAGCTGCCGTTCGGTCGGGTCGCGCCGGATCGTCACGTCGGGACCTCGACCGGCCGGCCGCCGCGCATCTCGAGGACGCGCGTGGCGAACGATTCGACGAAGCGATGATCGTGCGTGGCGGCGAGGACCGCCGTCCCGTCGGCCACGCGGTTGTGGAGGATCCCGAGGAGCGCCTCATGGCCGTGTCGGTCCTGGCCGAACGTCGGCTCGTCGAGGACGAGCAGGTCCGGTCGGCGGACGAGGATGCAGGCGAGCGACAGCCGGCGCTGCTCGCCGCCCGAGAGCTGGTAGGGGCTGCGATCCCCGAACCGCTCGAGCGACAGCCCGAGGCTCGCGAGCAGCTCGTCGGCCCGGGTCTGCTCCTCGGGGCGGAGGCCGAGGCGGACCTCGTCGGCGACGGTCCCGGCGAGGAACTGGCGCTCCGGATCCTGGAACGCGTAGCCGGCCCGCCTGGCCAGCCTCGCCGCCGGCATCCGGGCCGGATCCTCGCCGCGCAGGCGGACGCGACCCGCCGACGGACCGATGAGCCCGACCAGCAGCCGGCCGAGCGTCGACTTGCCGCTCCCGTTCGGCCCGACGAGGGCGACGCGCTCGCCCGCCTCGATCGTCAGCGATGCATCACCGAGGACCGCCCGGTCGCGCTCGAAGGCGAACCCGACGTCGTCGGCCTGCACGACGACGTCGCCTAGGCCTCGCCCCGGGCCGGCGCCGGGTGTGGCCGAGCGCCTCTGGATGCGATCGCCGGGAAGCCAGATCCCCGCCGCCCGGAGCGCCGGGCCGCTCCGGGCCAGGACGTCGGCCGGCGACCCCGCGTCGATCGCCGCCCCGTCGGCCCCGAGCGCGAGCACCCTGTCGGCCATCGGCCAGGCCCGGTCGACGTCGTGCTCGATCATCACGATCGTCGTTCCCCGCGAGTCGCGAAGTGCGGCGACCCGGCTCATGAGGCCCGCGGCGCCGGCCGGATCGAGGTTCGCCGTCGGCTCGTCGAGCACGAGCAGGCCCGGGAGCGGGGCGAGGATGCCGGCCAGCGCCAGACGCTGCTGCTCGCCTCCCGACAGGCGGCTCGGCCGACGCCGTTCGAAGCCGGCGAGGCCGGCCTCGGCGAGCGCATCCGGCACGCGCCGCAGCATCGCGTCGCGCGTCCAGCCGCGATTCTCGAGGCCGAAGGCGACATCGTCCTCGGCACGCTCCATCACGAGCTGACGGTCGGGATCCTGGAAGAGCAGCCCCACCCGTCCCCCGAACCCGGCCCGCGCCGCGGGGTCCGAGGCGACCTCCACGCCGCCGACGGTCAGCCGGCCCTGCCACTCCCCCGGCAGGTCGGACGGGACGAGGCCCGCCATCGCCAGGGCCAGCGTGCTCTTGCCCGAACCCGAGGGCCCGACGAGCAGGAGCGTCTCGCCGGTGGCAACCTCGAACGAGACGCCTCGCAGCGCCGGCCGGCCGGCGCCGGCGTAGCGGAAGCCGACGCCGTCGGCCCGGAGCGCGACCGGTTCGGATCGACGGTCGGTCGGCTCCGTCAGCTGGGGAAACCCTCGAGCACGCCGGCCTGGCGGAGCGCGCCGACGAGGGCCCGGGCGACGAGCGGCAGGAGGATCACCCCGGACACGGCCATGAACGCGGCGAGCACTGCGAGGGCCGTCGCATCCCAGGTCGGGTAATAGATGAGCCAGTCATGGACGAACGCGGCCGCCGAGGCGGCCAGCGAGGCCGCCGCGATCACGGGCAACGACCAGTTGCGGTAGCGGACCGCGAGGAAGACGAGCTCCGCCGCGCCGCCCTGCATCGCGCCCGAGAGGATCGTGTCCACGCTCCACTGGCTGCCGAGCAGGGCCGAAAGCGATGCCGCGACGAGCTCGGCGAAGAGGGCCGCCCCGGGTTTGCGCACGATGAGCGGGGCGACGATCGCCGGGAGCAGCCAGGCGCCATAGAGGACGTTCTGGGCCGGCCCCATCCAGCCGAGGGCGGACCAGGCGAATCCGAAGGCCCAGAAGAAGACGCCGAACGCGACCGCGATCACGGCCGTCACGACGATGTCCCGGGTCCGCCAGGCCGTCGGAGAGGATTCTGTGGTCGTCATGGCCACCTCCGTCAACACGAAACGCCGCCGTCCGGGGGGACGTCGGCGTCGAGTCGATGGGCCTGCTTCCTTCGCTGGTACGAGCCAGATCAGGTTCGGCGGGTCTGTGGTCCTGCCACACTCTCAGCGCGTCGATGCGCTCCCCGGAGGCGATCTTCAATTGCCC
>DASTEU010000168.1:0-2781 GCA_035709325.1 Candidatus Limnocylindrales bacterium
CGGGCTGCGGCCGGGTCTCGCGACCGCGGAACTCGTCCGCGAGCTCCTCGCCCAACCCGTCGGCGAGCAGCCCGAGACCGCCCCGATCGTCCTCGACGCCGAGGCGCTTCGGTCGCTCGCCACGATGGACGCCTGGTGGGAGGGCGACCGCCGTCCCGCGGTGATGACGCCGCACACGGGCGAGTTCGAGCGACTTCGCGTCGGCAGCGGCCGCGAGGCCGGCGCGGACGGCGACCTGGCCGCCGACGACGCCGCCCGCGCAGCGGCCGCCCGCGATGCGGCCGCCACGTGGGGCCAGGTCGTGGTGTTGAAAGGTGCCCGGACGGTCATCGCGGCGCCCGACGGCTCGGTCTCGGTCGCGCCGTTCGAGAACCCGGCCCTCGCGAGCGGCGGCACCGGCGACGTCCTGTCGGGGGCGATCGGCTCGCTGCTCGCCCAGGGCCTCGAGCCGTACGCGGCAGCCCGCCTCGGCGTCTATCTTCACGGCCTCGCCGGCGACGCGGTCCGGGAACGGCTCGGTGACGCCGGGCTGCTGGCCTCCGACCTGCCCGACGCGATCGCGATCGCGCGAAAGCGACTCGCCGCGATTGCCGAGCGACGGGCGAAGGCTGGGCGGCTCGGCTTCGGGCCCCGCGAGCCGGCCGGCAGGCCGCCCGGGGCGGACGGCGGCAGCGAGAGCGCCGCCGCGGACGGCGCGGACGGCGCGCACGGCCGGAGCGAGGGGCCCGCCGGAGACGGCGCGGACGGCGGCCCGACCGCACGCCGCGCCTGACGCGGCTCGTGGACCGACGGCCGATCGAGGTCCGCCTGGCCGAGGCCGGGCTCCCGGCGCTGCCGCGGAACGCCTGGCTCGAGATCGACCTCGACGCGCTCGCCTCCAACCTCGCGCTCGTCCGTCGGATCGTCGGGCCCGGCATCGCGATCGAGCCGGTCGTCAAGGCGGACGCCTACGGCCACGGCATGGTGCCGATCGCCCGGGCCCTCGTCGGATTCGGTGCCGACGGCCTCTGCGTCGCGACGCTCGACGAGGCGATGGCCCTCCGTGATGCGGGCATCGGCGGCCGGATCACGATCCTCTATCCGATCCCACCCGCGCTGGCTTCCACCGCAGCCGGTGCCGACGTGGCCGTGGCGGTCGGGGACCCGGCAAGCCTGGCCCGGCTGTCGGATGGGCTCGCCGATCGGCCCGGGAGCCTCGCACGGCCGCTCGAGGTGGAGCTCGAGATCGAGACGGGCCTGGGCCGCGGCGGTGTGTCGCCCGAGACGGCCGTGGAGGTCGGCCGGGCGCTCGCAGCCGCACCTGCCGCCCGCCTGGCCGGCGTCTGGACGCACCTGCAGGCGAGCGAGGATCCGGCCCGGACAGCGGCCCAGATCGAGCGCTACGAAACGACGCTGCGGTTCCTCGCGGCGGCCGGCATCGACGTGCCCCGCCGGCACGTCGCCGCGAGCGGCGGCATCCTCATCGGGACCGTGCCCGTCTACGACGCCGTCCGGCCCGGACTCATGACGTACGGCCTCGTCCCCGACGAATTCGCGCCGGGTTCGCTGCCGGCGGCCGCGGGCCTCCGACCGGTGCTGTCGCTGCACGCCCGACCGGTCCGCGTCGCCGACCTGCCGGCCGGTCACGGGCTGTCGTACGGCCCGACGTTCACGACCGACCGACCGAGCCGGATCGCGACGCTGCCGCTCGGGTACGGCGACGGCTGGGCACGCGCTCTCTCGAACCGAGCCGAGGCACTCGTTCGCGGCCGGCGGGTGCCGATCGTCGGCAACGTCGCGATGGACGGCATCCTCGCGGACGTGACCGACGTCCCGGGAGCGCCTGTCGATGGCGACGACGAGTTCGTGCTGCTCGGGCGCCAGGGCACCGACGAGATCCCCGCATCCGAGCTGGCGCGAACCCGCACCACGAACTCCTGGGAGGTCGTGACGACGATGTCCGGGCGCTTGCCCCGGGTGTACCATGCGGCGGCCGGACCGATGGCGGTTCGCACGCTGGCTGGTGTGGAGGATCGGTGGCTCGGATCGAGCTCTGGAACGGCGACATCTGCGACCTCGAGGTCGACGCGATCGTGAACGCCGCCAACCCGTCGCTCTGGATGGCGACGGGCGTGGGCGGTGCGATCAAGCGGGCGGGTGGCGACGCGATCGAGTTCGCCGCGGTGCGCCAGGCGCCGGTCCCGCTCGGCGGTGCGATCGTCACCCCGGCCGGACAGCTCGCGGCGCGGTTCGTCATCCATGCGGTCTCGGTCGACCGCGACCGGCGGACGAGCGCGGCGACGATCGACGCGGCGGTCCGCAGCGCGATGGCCCGCGCGCGCGAGACCGGCGTCACGAGCATCGCGTTCCCGGCGCTCGGTACCGGTGTCGGCGGATTTCCCCTCGACGAGGCGGCGACGGTCACGGTGCGGGCGGTCCGCGAGGAGCTGCCGAGCTGCCCGACGATCCAGCACGTGATCTTCGCGATGCGCGGCGCGGCCGCCTACCACGCGTTCGAGGCGGCCCTCGCCGCGACCGCGCCGACCGGACTGTCGCGCTCGGGCGCCACGGCGGCCGGGACTCCGCCCGCCGGCTCGCCGTCGGCGAGGAGCCTGGCGTGAACCCGTACGAGCCCGGCGAGGAACAGCGCGAGGAGCTCGTCGAGCAGGTCGCCCGCGAGATCCAGCTGCGTGGCCTGACCGGGCCGGCCGTCCACTTCCTCCAGGCCAGCCGGCCGTACCGGCCGCTCGGGGCGAACGCGATGCTGTTCTTCGACCCGGTCCTCAACGGCCTCTTCGGTGG